>WHTT01000141.1 GCA_009377605.1 Luteitalea sp. | reverse complement strand
AGGAGTTCCGCAATTTCTACGAGCGGTACATGAAAGGGGAGAAGCTGCAGCCCGGTTGGGTGAACGAATCCGATTTTCAGAAGAAGCCGTGAACCAGTGGGTCCTGGCAAAGCCGATGGAGGCGTATCCCTCACGGGTTTCCTGGTCAGCGTCTGACAATCCTGCCGGTGGATATCGTCAAGCGGAGCCGCAAGCTTCCCATCGTCAGGGATCTCTATATCATTGACATCGGACATTTTCCCACGGCGCACGGCCACTTCATTCGCCGGCCTACTGGCAGAGAAGAGACCATTCCCATTTACTGCACCGATGGGCGGGGATGGTGCGAGGGGCGGATCGCCATTGGGACATAACAGCGGGATGGGCTCTCTTCATCCCCATGGGGGTTCCTCATATCTACGGCGCTCATGCCGAGACACCGTGGTTCAAGGGCTTTTGCGCCACGCCCGGTTTGGACTACGCTGTCAGCACATGCAACGTCGACGATTCCTGCAGTCCGCGGGCCTGATCGCCGCCGGCACGGCGGCTCCCTTCGTCCTCCCGTCCCGGCTCTTCGCCGATCAGGCGCCGAGCGAGCGCGTGACGCTCGGCTTCATCGGCACCGGGCGCCAGGCGCAGGCCCTCAACATCCCCGAGTTCATGGCGGTACCGGGCGTGCAGGTGGTGGCCGTGTGCGACGTGGACAGCTGGCGGGCCGGGCAGGCCAAGGCACTCGTTGAGTCCACGTACGCCAAGCGGCAGCCCTCCGGCAGCTATCGCGGCTGCGCCGCGTTCCGTGACTTTCGCGAGCTGCTCGCGCGGACGGACATCGACGCCGTCATGATCTCGACGCCCGACCACTGGCACGTGCCAATGGCGCTCGCCGCGCTCAGGGCAGGCAAGGACGTGTCGCTCGAGAAGCCCATCACCCGCTACATCAGCGAGGGCCGGCGCGTCGTGAAGACGACCGCGCAGCACACGCGTGTGTTCCGGGTGGACAGCGAGTTCCGATCGCTCGAGCGCTTCCATCGTGCGGCAGAGTTGGTGCGCAACCGCCGCATCGGCAAGCTTCACACGATCCGCGTGGCCTCACCGAAGGAGGAGTTTCCCGAGGAGGCAGAGATCGTGACGGCGCCGCCAGCGGACCTCGACTACGACCTGTGGCTCGGGCCCGCCGAGAAGGTGCCGTATATGCAGAAACGCGTGCACCCGCCGCGCGATCTCAAGAGCCGGCCGGGATGGTTCCGCAGCAAGCTGTTTGCCGACGGCATGCTCACCAACTGGGGCGCGCACCTGGTGGACGTCGCGCAGTGGGCCAACGGCACCGAGCGTACCGGGCCGGTGGAGGTGCAGGCCACAGGCAAGTACCACGACGGCGCGGTCTGGAACGTGCTCGAGACGTTCGATGCGCGGTTCCGCTTCGCCAACGGCGTGCAGCTCTTCTACACGATGGATCAGCCGAACATCCGCTTCGAGGGGGACAAGGGCTGGCTCCAGGTCAACTACGCGACGTCCGCACAGCACCCTGAGCTCCTCGAGGCCAGCAGTCCCGACATCCTCGCGGCACGCCTCGGTTCGAGCGACGTGCGATTCCCCCTTCGCAGCGAGCGCGTGGACTTCATCGACGCCGTCAGGACACGCGGCCAGACGATGGAGGATGCCGAAGTGGGGCAGCGGACGATCTCTATCTGCCACCTGGCGCACATCGGCATCCAGCGTGACGGCGCGACGCTGACCTGGGACCCCGACAACGAACGCTTTCCGAATGACGAGGCAGCCAACACGCTGCTCACGGGGCCGGCATCGCGGGCTCCCTGGGCCGACTGACGACTGATATGCGACTAGGAGTGATTGCCCTTGGACGCGGGCGATGGTGGCGGCAGACCTTGGGCGTTATGCAAACCGGCCTAGGTGATTAAAAAGGGGTACAGAACGTTGTTACCATCTTGGGCGACCCGAACAGAACGAACCCTCCAGACCGCTGCTGCGACTCGATGCTGATCCGGAACGTCTACTATCATTTCGCCGATCCGTCGGCGATGAATCGCAGTCTCATGGCTGGATTGAAGCCGGGTGGGCGACTCGTCGTGATTGATTTTCCACCTGACAACGATCGCTTCTATCCTCCGGCGGATCGAGCCGATGGGGACGGACATGGAGTGGTTGCCTCGGCCGTTGCGGATGAACTGAAGGCGGCAGGATGCTCACTATCGGTGCCATCAGGGAAGCGGTCAGACAGATCGATCCCAACCTGCCGCTCCAGGACGTCTCGACCCAGATAGAGGAGGTCGAGGGCCGTTTCCAGCAGGAGAAGCTGTTCGCGCAGGCCTACACGCTCTTCGGAGCCCTCGCGCTGGTCGTGGCTGCCGTGGGCCTCTTCGGGCTGATGTCCTACGACGTGTCGCTCCGGACGAACGAGATCGGCATCCGCATGGCCCTTGGCGCGCAGCGCGGCGACGTGCTGCGGCTCGTGATGCGGGAATCGATGCTGCTCGTCGCGCTCGGCATCGCGATCGGCCTGGCCGTCGCGATTGGATCCAGCCGTTTCGTGGCCACGCTCCTCTATGACCTCGCGCCCACCGATGCACTCTCGATCGCGGTGGCTGTCGTGGTGATAGTGGTGGTGTCCGCGGTCGCGGGGTTCATCCCGGCCCGTCGCGCGTCGAAGGTGGACCCCATGGTCGCGCTGCACGAGCTGTAGGCGGTCGGTCCCGCTACGATGAGTTTGAGCGGAAGCTCGACAATTTGGCTAACGCACGTGCAGGTCAAACTGGATAAATAGACCGGACGCTTCTCTAGCTTTTGTCCCGTCCGTATCCCAAACACGATGGGCTACGTAGAGATCAATATGGATGATCCGACTGGCATCGATGCCTCTGGGCCCTTCGAGGCGCGTTACCTCGCGTTCCTCGAAACCGTCACGCACCTTCGGCCCAGCCTGCACCGTTACTGTTCCCGCATGACTGGATCGGTGTTGGACGGCGAGGACATCGTTCAGGATTCGCTGTTTCAGGCTTATCGGAAGCTCGAAACGTATGACGACGACCGCCCGCTGGCGCCATGGCTGTTTCGGATCGCACACAATCGATGCATCGATTTCCTTCGCCGCCGTGAGGTTCGTCAGGAGGCGGAGGCAGCCGGCATGGGGCCAGACTCCGTCATGCCTGCCTATCCGCCTGGCCGCATCTTTGACCGCGCAGTCGAGCACCTCGTGCTAGCGCTCCCTCCAAAAGAACGCGCCTGCGTGCTGTTGAAAGACGTGTTCGACTACTCACTGGAGGAAATCGCGGAGCTCGTCGACTCCACTGTAGGCGGCGTCAAGGCCGCGCTCAATCGTGGGCGATCGAAATTGTCGTCGCTGCCTCAACTCTTGACGCCGTCGCGCGCGGCCAATCCTGAAATGTCACGCCTGCTCCATCTCTACGTGGAGCGATTCAATCAACGCGATTGGGATGGACTCCGTGAATTGATCACAGCCGACGCTCGCCTGCGCGTGGCGGACCGGTTCGCAGGTCCGCTCCACGACGCACCGTACTTCGGCCGCTACGAGCGCTTGACGATTCCGTGGCGAATGGCGGTGGGCGAGGTGGACGGCGAACCGGCCGTCCTCGCCCTGCGCCAACACAACGGGAGCTGGATACCCCACTCGATCGTTCGCGTCGACGTGACGGACCATCTCATCACGCGCGTCGTCGACTACTTGCACTGCCCTTGGGTACTACCCGGGACCACCTCTGTCGTCATCGAAGCCTCCTAGAGAGGGACGCGTATCTTCGATTGCTCCGGAGCCGTAATACAGAGTAGAAATACACACTTCGCGAAGGAGAAACAATGCACACGAAAGAAGCTATTACATTCGCGCTGACCACTTCGAATGGAGCCGTCCTGAGCGTCATCGACAAGATGAGCGATGCGGCAACTACATTCCCGACGCCGAATGGCGGATGCCATCCGCTCTGGGTCCTCGGTCATCTGACGATCGTCGAAGGCATGATCCCAGGAGTGCTCTTCGGAGATGAGAATCCCGTCGCTGAGTGGCAGAAGTACTTCGGTGAGAGCTCGGAACCAGTCGACAATGCCGGCGCGTATCCATCTTTCGCCGAGGTTCGAGAGAAGTATCTTGCATTGCGGGAACGGAATCTAAAGCTCCTGGAATCGCTCAGCGACGAGGACCTCGACAAGCCGACTAAGGCGCCGCCCCAAGGAAGAGAACATGAGTTCGCAACGTATGGGCGGAGCTTTTTGGTGCTGGCCCTGCACCAGATGATGCATCGCAGCCACGTGACTGACGCCCTACGTGCGGCCGGGCGTACGGCGCTGGCGGCACAAGCCTCCAACTAAGGCTGCACTCGTCCAGGGCCGCTGCCGAGCTAGGCCGCCGCCCCGACGAAGTCTTGATCCGCACCCAGGTGAGCTTGAATAGCTAGAGCGCAGATTTGTGATAACAACGGTGGCAGGATTGTCTTGCCACCGGCGTTGTCATGATCCGACCGCTGCCGTCCGGCCTGGTCTTCGTACCGGATGGGTCTACCCTTGACGACTAGTCAGGAGCCATCGATGTCTGTGGTCGGTCGCCACGTGGGGTTTGCCCGCGACCGTACGCAGGCGTCCACAACTGTGCGCTAAGATCCGCTGTGCATGCCGACGATCAAGCACAATCCCCCTGAGCTATTCCCCCAGTATCGGGCCTACAGTCACGGTGTCGAGGTTCGCGGCGACGCACGCTTTCTCTTTATCAGTGGGCTCAACGGCTACGAGTCCGACGGGAAGACGATGCCGGAGTCGTTCGACGAGCAGGCGGAACTGATTTGGCAACACATTCGTGCGATCTTGCGCTCCGCCGACATGGATGTTCACAACATCGTGTCGCTCCGGACGTACCTGGCCGATCCCGCGGACGATGAGGCGAACGTCCGGATGCGCGTGAAGCATCTGGGCGACCACGAGTGCGCGTCAACCGTTGTGTGCTGTCGCCTGTTGGAGCCACGCTGGCGCCTAGAGGTCGAAGCGGTCGCCGCTGCATAGCAGCTCATTCGAGCGCGACGAGGTGCGCATCTGTACGCCAAGTCAGGTTGGTAATGAAAAACGCCGCAGTGTTTCGAGACCATCGCGGACATAACTGACCGGACGCCACGTTGCGAGTGGATCTCGACCCGCCCCGCAAGAGGTCTGCCTCTTTGCCCATTCCGGACCGCCTCCTAAGGGCGTCTAGGCCTGCCGGGCGCGTGCTACGATGCCGCGGGACTTGGTATCTGCTGTACGCGGGCAGCTGCGATGCACCGCGGAGACGAGGAGCTGTTCCTATGCGTGTCACCCGCCGAGACTTCTGCTCCCAGATCGCGGCCACCGTACCGCTCACCACCCTTCCCCTCACGACCCATCCCCTCAGGGTGCAGCCGACCGACGATGGCGAGCAGAAGCTGCCGCCGCGACTGATCGTGAGCTGCAATCTGTATTCGTTCAACCAGGCTCTCACCACGGGCGCGATGGTGCTGCCGAAGGTGATGGAGTACTGCGCGTCGATCGGGTTCGACGCGGTCGATCCAACCGGCTACTACTTCGCCGGATATCCGACGCCACCCGGGGACGAGGCGATCTACCGGATCAAGCATCGCGCCTTCCGCCTTGGGCTCGACATCAGCGGCACCGGCATCCGCACGGATTTCGCCGTGCCTCGAGAGGAGGATCGCGCCTCGGACCTGGCGCTGACGGAGCGGTGGGTGGAGGTGGCCGCGAAGCTAGGCGCGCCGATGCTGCGGGTCTTCGCCGGGCCCGGGGCGCCCGGGACAACGTGGACCGACGCACGCGAGCGCGTCATCGCGGCGCTCGAAGCGGCCGCGGCCGTCGGGGCGCGACATGGTGTGGCGATCGTCGTGCAGAACCACGAGGACGTGCTGCGAACGGCCGACGAGGTCCTCGAGATCCGGCGGCGTATTCCCTTGGAGTGGCTGGGCTTGAACGTCGATATCGGCAGTCTCCGCACCGGCGACCCGTACGAGGAGATCGCACGACTGGCGCCGTTCGCCTACACATGGCAGATCAAAGAGCTCGTCTACCGCCGTGGGCGCGCGGAGAAGACCAACCTTGCGACGATCGTACGGATCCTGCGCGAGTCGAACTATCGCGGCTTCGTGCCGCTGGAGACCCTCGGCGAGGGTGATGCCCGGCAGAAGGTTCGCCGCCTGCTGGACGAGTTCCGCGAGGCGCTGTGATCTCGTGCGTTCTATCGGGCTGCTGCGATGCTGATCTTGTTGCAGCTCGTCGATGTGAAGCTCCCATCAAGAGTGACTACTCCGCGCGCACGGCCTTCACCGGATCGACGTGCGCCGCATGGCGTGCTGGGATCCATGCGGCCATCAGACCGTCACCGCCAAGACGACGACCGTTGCTACCAACGTCAGCGGATAAGACGGCTCTGTCTCGAACAGACAACTTGCGATCACACGCGCGACGGCGTAGGCGGTCGTGACGAAAATGCCGACCAAGGTCAGCAGCAGGCCGAGACCACCGAGCAGGGTCGGCACGCTGGCTGACTTGCAGGTCCTCAACCGGAACCCGCTCGAGGACATCCGTCACACGTTGTCTATCCGCTACGTGATGAAGGGCGGGCGGCTGTACGATGCGGAGACGCTCTACGAGATCTGGCCGCAACCGCGGCCCGCGCCACGGCAATGGTGGTGGGATGACGACTCCGTGGCACAACAGGTGAACAGGGCGCGAGGGCTTTCTCACTGAGCTCGCGTAGCAGCTCAACGAAGACCTGCCCAACGGCTGGGAGGGCGTGCTCACCACTGTGCGCGAACCAGATCTCCTCCTCCGCCCAAGATTCAGCGATCGGGATGCCTCGCAGCCGCCCCTCTGCGATGTCCTGCAGGACGGTCCGTAGTGGCAGGATCGTCACACCCATACCGAGCGTCACAGCTTGTTTCATCGCCTCCAGCGTGGGCAAGAGCGCGGTCATCTGTAGCGAGAGGCCGCGTTGGTCACAGGTCTTGAGGACGAGGGCTCGCAGAGAAGAGGGCTCGCTGTGCGCGATGAGCCGTTCGGCCGCGAGGTCGTCCAGGCAGACGCAGGCCTTCGCGGCCAGCGGGTGGCTCGGTGCGGTCACGAGGACGATGCGGTCACGTCCCAGCGGCACGGCCGACAGGTGCCTGTTAGGCGGGGCGAAGCTGAAGAGAGCGCCGTGTAAGTCTCCGCAGCTTACACCGGCCACAAGATCCACCGACCGCCCCCGGCGCAGCTCGACACGTACGCCCGGATGATGTAGGCCGAAGCGATCGAGGACCGAGACCACAAACGGCACGAACGAATCGTTCAAGCCGAGGCGGAGGGCACCGTGGGCGGCGCCACGAAGATCGGCCATCGCAAACGTCGCTTCCTGCCGAATCCGGCACAGCCGTCGCGCATAGTCCAACAGGATTCTGCCAGCGTCCGTCAGGTCAGGGGGCTTCGCTCGCCTGAGAAAGAGCGGCTGATGTACCGACGCTTCGAGCCGCTGGACCGCGAAGGTCACGGCAGGCTGCGAGCAACCCAGTCGCTCGGCCGCCCGTACGAAGCTTCGTTCCTCCGCTACCACGAGAAACGTCTTCAGATCACGGAGATCCATGGCCTGTTCCTCTCTGGCCCCGTGCTTGCCGGCAGAACGACAAGGCGCCACCGGCCAACGGGATGTGCGCAAAAATGAAAAGGGCCATCACCTTTGCTTGGGTGATGGCCCTTTTTGCTGCGGAAATGGTCGTAGCTACATCACCCGTCTCGTATGACGCTAATGTCGATGACGGCTACGACGACGACCGCAGAGTGGCACGCGAAGGGGCGTGTGCGCGCAGACGACTTCCTCGCCGCCAGACTGGCAGCCCGAGGAGGGGCGAACGCACTCACCACAGCGTGCATGATACGCATAGTAAACCGCATTGTGCTGCGGCGCAACCGGTGCGAGGCGCTAAGGATCAGACGCCGAGGTCACCGGCCCACAGCCGATCGACGAAGACACGCCAGGGGAGGATGTCGATACCGTCATCGGTGCGGCGCGCTGCGCGTTCAAGGGACACGACGACGTCCCGGCGGACCTTCCATTCGCCGCGAAGGGCCGCTAGGCCACGAATGTCGCCTTCGTGCACGCGCGCGGCCCCTTTGATCTCGACGGCGAGGTTCATGTCACCGATGACGAAATCCACTTCCTGACCGCCCGCGGTCCGCCAGACGTCGCCATGTCGCGCGCCTGCCGCTCGACGAGGGTGCGCGTCGCTCCGCACCCGAAGTCTGCCAAGCCGGCTGATATACTGCCGGCGTGCGCAACGTTTATTTCGATCTCACCAAGGAGTTCAACGCACACGAGCAGGTGGCCGTGCTCACATCCGGTCAGGCCGTCGTGTTCTATCGTGCTGCGATCATGAGCAAGGACGGTGACTGGATCGTCCGCGAGACCGAGACCGCCTGCGCCCACGTGCTTTCGGTGTTGGGACAGCATCGGGCGCAGTATCGACCGGGGGCGCCCCTGGACGTGCGATGGCTGGCCGGAGGCTGGTCGAGCCATTTCGAGTTTCGAGACACACGTGGTCGCCGCATTCGATGTGACTTTCTCAGCCGACCACCGCGGGTGACGTCCGATGCGCCGCGGTGAAGGTCGAGAGGCGGTTGTCGTGGCGCTTGCCCGCGAAATCGATCAGGCGCAGCAACGCGATCGCTCGCGGCTGCTGCGCTACGAACAAGCGGCCCAACAGTGCTTGAGCGAGTTCCGGCGGTTACCACTAAGAGATCTACCACTGGTGAGAGCGCACGAGCTCGTGCTGACGCTGGCCGAGAGACACCTTCCGACGACTCCGCGCCCGGGGGAATCCGACGATGCAACTGCTCAGTGACGACGACCTGAATCTGAAGGAGATGACCGACGAAGAACTGGAGGCCGCCTGGGACCTGTGGTTCGACCTGGCACAGACGACCAACGAGGCAGATCCGCCCTACACGCATGGCGTTCTGATGGGCCTCGGTCACATGCCGCACTCACAAGGGGATCCGAAGCAGGAAGAGCCGCCCGACGCGAGCCCTTCCTAGGGGGCTAGTCCTCTCTCAGGCACCTTCGTCCCCGCCAGTCACGCCCGTTTTACCGCTTGTTGGTGTGAAAACGCCGTCAATGCGCTCAGCGGCGCGCAGGGGTAGTCCGAGCTTCAGCCCACAAGCCGGCCATCTCGATCTCGATGGCGTCGAAGGGCACGGCGCGGACGCGCTCGTTGTCCCTGTAGGTGGTCTGGAGCGTCCAGCGAGATCCGACGAGGACCAGGACTTCGAGCGTCTTGGCAATCGGATCGAGCAGCCACAGGTGCCGTACGTGCACCCGTCCGTCGACGCCAAGCTTCTTGTCCCGATCGAGTCGTGCGGTCGACGGCGATAGAACCTCACAGACCCAGTCCGGCGCAAGCGTGGAGAAGGTCACGTCCGGGAGCTCTGGCATCCGCTCGACGCGCCAGCCAGCGAGATCCGGGACGACCACGTCCGAACCGAAATGGAGCTCTGGCTCGTCCAGAATCCACCAGCCACCAAGCTCACCACCACTTTCATCGAACGGGGCGAGATCCATACCAAGTTTGGAGCCCGCGCGCGAGTGTCGGAACGCCGGTCGCGGCGACGTGTACAGCACGCCATCGATAATTTCCGCGACCAGATGATCCGGTACCTGCAGGAGGTCATCGTAGGTCGCCCGCCGCCGCAAGCCCTTACCATCCATGACCGGTTGAAGCATAGCATGCCTCCTTTGACGACACTCGACGACGATGGCATCGTCTTAGACGGGGCGTCAAGCGCAAACGGAAGGGCCTATGCTCGTGGCCGGCCGGACCAGGATTCGCCCCGTTCAAGCCGATGTTACGGTGACGGCACTGCTTCTTGCCGTGTCGCCGTTGTGATCTGCCAGCCTAGTGCGTCAAATAGAGACATGCGACTGCTGCGTCCCACCACCGAGGAATCGGCGCACGCCGAACTGTTCGTCTAGCGCTACCCGGCTCTGCTGCGGCAAGCGCGCGGCGCCTGCTGCGCTCGATGCAGGTGGGGAGCCCGCTGTCCGAGATTCTGTACTCCGAGAAAAGCGAGAGCTGGCACTTTCCCGCCCGGTACTATTCGTTCACCGCTGGCGCGGCACAGTTCTTTCAACTCGACACGGTCGATCTGTCGGAACGCGAGCTGCGCTGGCTGGACGAGGAGCTCGCGAAGAGCACGGCGCCCTGGAAGGTCGTCTACGGGCATTACCAGATCTACTCTGCGACCCGAGGGGACAACGATGCAGAGCAGACGACCTCATCGAGCGACTGCTGCCGATTCTCAAGAAACATGGGGTCCAGCTCTACATCTGTGGCCACGACCACAACCTCCAGATCCTCGAGCCCGAAGGCAGCGTGAACTTCGTGGTCGCGGGTGCCGGCGGTGCGGCTCTTTATGATCTCCGCCAGGAGGATTACGCGCGCAGCACCGTCAAGGAGAAGCAGCACGGCTTTGCCGTCATCGAAGTCGACCGACAGGCCCTCAACGTTCGTTTGGTCAATAGCGAAGGCGAAGAGCTCGGCGTGCTCGAGCTGACACAGTAGTACACCCGAAGCAGGGAGACTCAATATGATGCAGGCCAAGGCGTATGCGTCTCGTCTGGTCGACACGCAGCCCAGTCGACGGTTGAACGCACAGCTCTTATTTCGGATGCTCATCGATGCCGACGCCGAGGGTCGCATCGCGGAGCGCACCGAGCACTATGCGACGTTGACCAAAGAGTACGCCGACTTCGACGAGGCACGGCGAGCCCACGGCTATTCGCCCGAGCGCAGAGTCCGGCCCGGGAAAACGCTGCCTGCCTTCTCAGTGGCGTCGTTGAGCGACGAGGCCGTGACGATTACGAACGCGAACGTGGAGGGCAAGGTAGAACTACGGCTCCTCCTATGGGTCGGAGGCCAGCTTTCCGCTCACACCGGAGCAGTTGAACGTGTCGCTGAAAAGCTCGCTCGTGCCGCCGGACCGCTCGACGCTCTATCAGTTCGCGTCAGACCTGGATCTGCCGTACACGCTGCAGTGGAACGTCAGCGTCTTCTGAGAAGCGCTTTCTCCAGAGAGGTGGCGCGCACTAGTCCCAAAACAAGCGTGTTCTAACTCGGTTCATGAGCGCACGCCGATGACAT
>WHTT01000140.1 GCA_009377605.1 Luteitalea sp. | reverse complement strand
ATGGTGTACGTGCCAGGTGCGAGATTGATGAGACGATAGTAGCCCTCACCATCGGTCACCGCCGTGGCGGGCCCGATCATTTCCGGGCTCGTCGCGGTGACCGTGACGCCCGGCAGCGCACCACCCTGCTCGTCTCTGACGTATCCACGTAGGCCGCCCGCGCCGGTTTGCGCGAGGCTGGGCGGAGCACCCACGGCCAAGACGAGGCCCACGATCGCTAGACTGCTCGCGATCCTTGTATAGCTGTTCATCTGACGTCTCCTCCTCCAGCGGAATAGCGCCGTCGGCGCCGCGCATTGCAAACATCTCTCCGACCGAGCGCGTTCGGCGGGCGCGCCGGCAGGTGTGCACTAAAGGAAGGGTGGTGCGCACACACCCGTGAGAGATGCAACGTGAGGATTATAGCGAGCTACAAAGCTCCGACGCTACTGACATAAGTGTCCCCATCGAACTACACAAATGTCGCGTGTAGCCACAGATGCATAGGGACCACTTAGTGAAAAGCCTCAGCTTTAGCTGCACTAAGGACGTGCTAATGGAGGTATTACAAAACCTAATTGCCCTGTTGCAGCTCAGAGGTTTCCGTTACGCATCTGCTCCGCAAGATAGTCGGTCGCGCGCCACGAGATCGCGAGAATAGTGAGCGTCGGGTTCTTCTCCGACGCGGTGGTGAACGAGGATCCGTCGACCACGAAGAGGTTCGGCACCTCGTGCATCTGATTGAACTTGTTGAGCGCCGACTGCTTCGCGTCGTCGCCCATCCGGCAAGCCGCGTGCTCGTGGATCGCCGAGCCATTGTTGTCCAGCTTGGTCCGATCCCATCCAACGAGCTCGATGCCCGCCTCGTGCGCAATCTCCTCGATCGTGTCCGCCATGTGCGCAGCCATCTGCCGCTCGTTGTCTCCGAGGCGGTAGTCGATCTGAGCAGAGGCACGCCGTAGCGATCCGTCCGGCCCTCGTCCACCGTGATGCGGTTGTGCGCGTACGAGAGCGTCTCACCGAATGGATGCAACTCGACCCACGACGGATAACGGCGCTTGACCTCTCGCTTGAACGCCGTGCCGAAGCCTGGCACGTGCGGCGCGACGTGCTCGCCCGTCGGCCGACAGCCGGTGTTCCAGAACTGCATCCCAAAGCCGCGAAGGTAGTCGCGAACGTGGCCGGCACGGTGGTTGAAGCGCGGCATGTAGACATGGGCGCCGCTGATACCCTCGTCGTTGGTGGTCGGCCGCCCATACAAGGCTGGCATGAACCCTTGCGCGTGGATGCGGATCTGCTCGCAAAGGTTGCGTCCAATCACATCCGAGCCGTTGCCGATGCCGTTGGGATGCTGCCGCGACTTCGAGTTGAGCAGGATGCGCGTGGAATCGACACAGCTCGCGGCCATGACGATGACCTTGCCGGACACCTGCTGCTCCTTGCCGGAAGACCGCTCGAAGTACTGGACGCCGCTGGCGCGCCCCTCGTCGTCGACGAGGACACGCGCCGCTACCGCGCTGGATACAATCTCGAGCTTGCCCGTCTTCTCCGCGAACGGCAGCAGGTGATCGGCCGTGCAGAAGAAAGAGGCCGTGTCGCACCCGAGACCGCAGCCGCCACAGTAGTGGCACGCGGGAAAGCCCCGGACCGGCCGTGTCATCACGGCGCGGCGAATGGCCACGAAGGGCGTGCGCAGTCGATCCCCGGCCTGCTGCATCAGCCGCTCGGCGCAGCGCGGTGGTGGAGGGGGCAGGTGATGCTTGCTCCCGGGTAACACATCCGAGTCGTCATCGCCTCCGCAGACGCCGATGAGCTGGTCGACCTTGTCGTAGTAGGGCGCGAGATCCTTGTAACGAATCGGCCAGGGAAGGCCCCACCCATCTCGCGCCGGCGCTTCGAAGTCGAGATCGCTGTAGCGCAGGCTGACGCGGCCCCAGACGTTCGTCTTGCCGCCGTGGCCCCAGACACGAATCAACTCGAAGGGGCGCTCCGGCGGGGTCACGTAGGGCTGCTCCTTCGTGTCCAGGAAGAACTGAGGTGCGCGCTCGCCCCGCTGCTCGCGCTCGCGCCACTCCCACGGCCGCACGTGCGTCCAGAAGCTCTCGCGCTTGAACCTCTCCCCGGCATCGAGGAGGAGCACATCGATCCCCTGCTGCGTCAGGTTCCAGGCGGCCATGCCGCCAGCAGCGCCGCTGCCGACGACGATGACCGGGTGGACATTACGTGGAGACATCACTTGCATGGCCAAGACCTCCTCCCCCCTTTCACCCGAGTCTTCACTCGAGCGACGGCACGACCACCAGTCGATGGGCCGCTTGTTCGATGCGGATGGCATTTCGAAGCGCCCGTCCGAAGCCCTCGAAGCGGATCCCCATCACGTCACCATCAGCGAGTGTCACCTGATCACCAAAGCTCAATGAGTGCGCGCCAAAGAAATGGACGTGGACGTCGCCGGGACGACGGTGCGCCGCGAGCTTGAAGTGGTGATGCTCGATGTTCTGGAGGCTGTGACACATTTCAGCCTCGCCACTCACGATGCGCTTCGTCCAGATCGTGGTCTCATTCCGCTCGATCCAGACCTCTCCCGGCACTGAGTCGAAGGAAGGATCGATCACGAGCTCGGGCCCTAGTGCACACATCAACAGCTTCGACCCAGCCAGGTAGAGGTAGTTGCGTTGCTCGAAGCCATGATCCGAGAACTCGTTGCCAGCGGCCATGCCGACGCGGTGCGGACGCCCTGCGGGATCGACGATGTATATACCCGCGATCTCCGCTTCCTCGCCGGCGCCTTCCCCGTACGCTGGAACGATGAGCGGCTCGCCGTGGGCATGAATGGCATCGCCCGTGCCCTTGTAGAACCACTCGGGCGCCGCGCCGATAGAGCCGGCCGGCGGACGCCCCCCCGCCAAGCCGGCCTGAAACATCCGCATGCTATCGGTCGCCGCCGTATCCTTCTGGTCGTGCATGGCATCCCGGTCACGGGCGCTGCCGAGATGCGTGAGCCCTGTGCCAGACACCGTGCACCGTGCGGGCTCGGTGGGATGGTCGAACGGCGGGAGGAGACGCCACGCGGCTCCACCCGCGTAAACCGCGTCGTACTCGAGCCGGTCGCCGCTGGCGCGCGCGCTCACGAGCGACGAGAGCGGTGTACTCTCGGCTGCAGCAGTGACGGCCAGCGCATAGACGGACTCGACGCCCTGGAGGAGGCGCAGATGCGGCTCGTCGACGAGCGCGACACGCCGGACCGAGCCGTCTGTGAGCTGGATTACACGAACCATGGCGACCTACAATCCAGCCCGCACGACGTCATTTCAGTGGAATGGCTGGAAGCCTTTTCAGTGTCTTGTTCGTAGGATCGACGGTGATCCCGACAGATTCCAGGTCGATCGACTATACGCACGACAAATGACTCGCGTCAATTCAGCTCTGACCCTCACCGCGCCCTCGGGGCGATAAAGGAAACCTTGAATGAGACTCGCCACGATGATGCTTGCTGCAGTGACACTCGTATCAATGAGCAGCGCGGCGCCGCTCTGGGCTGCTCCGCCGCGGGCGCCAATCCTGCTGTGGCCCGATGGCACGCCGGACGCGGTTGGCGAAGAAGAGGAGGATGTGCCCACGCTCACGGCCTATACTCCCGCCTCGCGTGCCTCCACACAGACCGGCGTCGTGATTTGTCCGGGCGGAGGTTATCGCAACCTTGCGATGGATCACGAGGGCAAACAGGTGGCCGAGTTCTTCAACCGGCTGGGCATCGTAGCGTTCGTGCTGAAGTACCGTCTGGGCCACCGATACCATCACCCCGCGATGCTGCATGACGGGCAGCGCGCGATCCGTTACGTGCGGGCGCACGCCGACGAGTATGGCGTCCGCCGCGACCGCGTTGGCATCATGGGGTTCTCGGCCGGCGGCCACTTGGCGACCACCGTGGCCACGCACATCGAGGATGGGCGCGCGGGTGCGCCTGATCCCGTCGAACGCGAGAGCGCGCGGCCCGACTTTCTCATTGCAGCCTATCCGGTAGTGACGTTCGTCGAGTCGTGGACGCACGAGGGGTCTCGCGATCGCCTGCTCGGCGACGACCAGACACCGGCGCGTCTGGCCGCGCTCTCCAACGAGAAGCAGGTCACCAAGGAGACGCCACCGACCTTCCTGTTCCACACCGACTCCGACACGCGCGTGCCGCCAGAAAACAGCGTCATGTTCTATCTCGCGCTGCGCGGTGCTGGCGTCCCCGCCGAGCTGCACATCTACCAGCGAGGCCGCCACGGCGTGGGGCTCGCACCCGATGATCCGGTGCTTTCATCCTGGCCGGACCGCCTCGTCGATTGGCTGAAGGTCAGGGGGCTGCTCTAACCTTCCGGCTGGGCCGGGCTCGCGCTCCACCGAAGGGACCGAACGCTTGCGGGAACATCTTAGTTCAACTAGACTAAGTTCATTCGTCAATGGGTTTCCTCCATGAGCACGAAAACAGTGAACATCCACGAGGCCAAAACGCATCTGTCCCGGCTTTTGGACGAAGTGGCGGCAGGCCGATCCGTCGTCATCGCCAAAGCGGGGAAGCCGATCGCGCGGCTCGTGCCGCTGGCGCCCGGTAAGCCCGTTCGCCGGCCAGGCGCGCTGAAGGGAAAGTTGTGGATCGCGGACGATTTCGACGCGCCGCTGCCTGACGATATTCTGGACGCCTTCGAGGGCCGCAGTCGATGAAGCTGCTGCTCGACACGCAGCTGTACCTCTGGTTTCTCGCCGACTCGCCGCGACTGAAGTCAGCTACCCGCCAGCGAATTGCAGACGCCGAGCTGGTACTCGTCAGCGCTGCCTCCATCTGGGAGGCGGCAATCAAGACCGGTGTCGGTAAGCTGCGGGTTGACATCGATGAATTGGCGAGAAAGATCGAGTCATCGGGATTCGCCGAGCTGCCCGTCAGCGCCCTTCACGCGGCGAAGGTTGCTTCGCTTCCCCTGCATCATCGCGATCCGTTCGATCGGCTGCTGGTGGCACAGGCCCTGGAAGAGCCTGCGCGGCTGCTGACTGCGGATCCTGTCCTGCGGCCCTACTCCGAGTTGGTAGAAGTCGTCTGACGAGGTGCGCCCAGGTTGACCTACCCATAGTCTTACTACTATAGGCGGATCTCGCCGCGGTGCAGCAGTCGCTCGGAAAGCGCCATCCGACGACAGACGCCGGGTGGAGCGTCGAAGTCACACCGCTCAAGGAGGAGCTCGTCGGCAGCCTTCGGCTCGCGCTCCTTTTGTTGGTCGGCTCGGTCGGCTTACTCCTGCTGACCGCGTGCGCCAACGTCGCCTGCTTGCTGCTCGCACAGCTCGATGGACGCCGGGCCGAGGTCGCCACACGACATGCCATCGGGGCAAGCCGAGGCGCGATTACCCGACAGTTGCTGGCCGAAGGGCTCGCCTATTCCGCGGTCGGTGCTCTGGTGGGCTTGGCGGCATCCTTTGCGGGCGTCGCGTTGCTGCGCCAGCGCCTGCCCGACGTTCCGAGGATTGCCGACCTCGTCGTCGACACCAGAGTGCTGGTGTTCGTCCTGACGCTAACGGTTCTGGCGGCGGTGCTGTTCTCGCTTGCGCCGGTGCTCCAGACGTTCCGGTCGGACTTGTGTGGATCGGCGCTTCGGGGCGGCAGGGGCGTCGCAGGCACGTCGCAGCGCGTTCCAAGAGCGCTGGTGTGCGCGCAACTCGCGCTGGCCACGGTGCTGCTCGTGGGCGCCGGGCTCTTCGTCCGAAGCCTGATGCGCCTCCAGGAGACGCCGCTTGGCTTCCGGGCAGACAATGTGCTCACGCTTCGTGTGAGCGCGAGCTACGGCGAGCCGCCGAGCGCGACCGCCCCGCGTCATCAGCGGCTGCTGGATACCCTCTCGTCGCTCCCCGGTGTGTCGTCGGTGGCCATCTCCAGCGGCCTTCCGGGCGTGGATGCGCCCTGGCCGCAAGAGTTCGAGATCGTCGGCGAGCGCTCGCCCGATGGCACACGGCAATTTGCCGGATGGCGCATCGTGACCGCCGGGTACTTCGAGACGGTCGGGATTCCCATTGTCTTGGGTAATACGTGCCGGATGAGTCGCGATCCGAAGCGTCCCTTCGAGGCCCTGGTGAATCGCCGCTTCGCGGAGCGTTACCTGGGGGGACGTGACCCGATGGGAAGGACCCTCCGTCGAGGTCCAATCGGGGACGCCGAGCCGAGGATTGTGGGCGTGGTCGCGGATGCAAGAGAAGAGGGCCCAGCCAGCGAGCCGGCGCCGCTCATCTATGCCTGCGGATTCCTTCACTATTGGCCCGACGCCTATTTCCTGATCAGGGGCCGCGGCGATCCCGCAGGCATGGCCGCCACCGTCCGGGACGCCGTCCGGAGGGTCGAGCCCTCGCGACCGATCTACGCGGTGCGGCCGTTGAGCGAGGCGTTACAGGGCACACTTGCGCAGTACCGATTCCGCACACTCCTCATCAGCCTCTTTTCGGCGATGGCGCTGACGCTGGCGGCGGTTGGTCTCTACGGCGTCATGGCGTATCTGGTGACGGCACGCACGAAGGAGATCGGCCTCCGTGTCGCGATCGGGGCACGCCCCAGCCAGATCCTGTCCGAGATCCTGAAGTCTGGAGGCACCTTGACAGCCGCGGGTGTCTTGCTTGGATCCATTGTCGCTGGCGCCACGTCCCACACCGCTGGCAGCCTGCTATATGGTGTCGAACCCTTCGACGCCGCCACGTATCTGGCCGCGGTAGGAGCGTTGGTTGCGGTCGCGCTCGTTGCCTGTCTGATTCCCGGCCGTCGAGCAGCGACTATCGACCCGACGCGAGCGCTCCGGGAGTAGTCGTGCCTTCCTTGACTCACAAGTGCACAAGCGATAATATTCCACTCGGTTACCGATATTAACGGAATTGTATGAGCACGGTGGAAGAGATCAGTGGTGTGGTGAAGCGTCTGCCCGCGAAGGAGCTGGCTCGGTTCCGAAAATGGTTCGCTGAGTACGATGCCGCTTGGGATCAGCAGCTTGAACAGGATGCGGCGGCAGGTCGACTCACCAAACTGGCCAGCGAAGCGCTCCGCGATCATCGGGCGGGACGCACCAAGCCATTGTGACCCACCACGCGAGCCCGAAGCGGGGCGAGCTTCATTCGTGGATCTCGAAGTCTCGAAGCGCATCCTCGTTGATTGTCAAGCCGAGGCCCGGCACGGCCTCGTCCAGATCCACGAACCCGTCACGCGCCTTCGGCTCGCCGTTGAAGATGTACCAAAACAGCTCGTTGCCAACCTCGACGTCGACGAAGGGAAAATGCTCTGCCATCGGTGAGTTGAGGCTGGCCATCACGACGTGATAGTTGTGCATCTGACCCGCGTGCGGAATGACGGGGATGGAGTGCGCCTCGGCGAGCGCTGCGACCTTGCGCGCCTGCGTGATCCCGCCCACGCGATTGGTGTCGAACTGGATATAGTCGACTGCCCGCGCCTCGAGCAGGTCGCGAAAGCCATAGAGCGTGAACTCGTGCTCGCCGCCCGCGATGGGCACACGTCCATACGCCTTGAGCTCCGCATAGCCATGGATGTCATCGGGAATCACCGGCTCTTCGAGCCAGCGGAGATTGAACGGCTCGAGGAGCGGCAACATGCGCTTGGCATAATCGAGCGTCCAGCCCATATAGGCGTCCGCCATGAGGTCGATCCCGTCGCCAATCGCGTCGCGCACCGTTCGCACGAGTGCCACGTTGCGCTGCATCCCATCGGCGCCATCGGTCGGCCCCCAGCCAAAGCGCAGCTTCATCGCTTGATATCCCTGCTCCTTGTAGCCGGTGGCCTCCGCCGCCAGCTCGTCGAGGGGTATGCTGTACAGGCGACTCGCGTACACGGGGATTCTGGCTTTCGTCCGCCCACCGAGCAGGCGGTAGACGGGCTGCTGTGTCGCCTTGCCGAGCAGGTCCCACAACGCGATGTCGACGGCGCTGATCGCGACCATCCCAATCCCTGTGCGCCCGAACGCGATCGTCTTGCGGAACATGTGCTGCCAGAGCCGCTCCACGTCCCATGGGCTCGCACCGATGAGCAGCGGCACGAGATGGCCATCGATGACCTCTTTGGTGACACGCGGCGCGAGCGCGGCATTCCCGATTCCGACATGGCCTTCGTCGGTGAAGACCTCGACGACGAGCCAGCCGTGGAACGTGAAGGTTTCCATCGAGGTCCCTCGACTCTGCCCGGACGGAACCTGGTACGGCGACAGCAGATCCATGGGATTGGTACAAAAGTGCGGAGGCAGGGGCACCGTCTTGCCCCGCCACTCGACGACGCGCGTGCGAACTTCCGTAATCTTCATGCAGGGCCCTTCAGGTGAAACGACGAACCGTCCAAATCGACGGACAATGATAACGAATGCAGGCTGATCAGGCGCAGCGCGTCACTGCTCTGGGCGGGCGCTCGCAGAGGTGGGGATGGAACCGGGCGCGATGGGAGGGCGCGTCAGCCTCCCGCGCCGTCACGGCCGCCTTGGCGAGGCGCATCACGGCCGCCTCGGCGAGGCGGCCCTACCTAGACCTTCACGTCCAGCGGCTGACCGGTAAAGAACACCGTGCGCGTCTCTTTCTGACCCGCGAGTCGCACTTCGATGACCCGCTTCGCCGGCGGTCGCATGCGCGATCCGCTGGCCAGTCGCAATGTGAGCTGCCGGTCGGCGTCGCGCCACGTCATCTCGATTCCCATCCACTCGCCCTTGCGGTACTCGAACGTCTTGCCGTCATCCTCATAGAGCGCAGCGTTCCCGTCGGCGCCCGGATACACGACGAGCGTCAGTGGTCCGTCGACTACCTCGTCTGTGTGCTGCTTGACAGGCCCCAGCGGCAGGATGGCGCCTGCCCGCACGTGGAGTGGCATGGTCGCGAGGTCGACCGGTCGATCGATTTCACGTCCACCTTGCATCTGCTCTTCTGTCCAGAAATCGAACCAGAGACCGCGCGGCAAATAGAGGCGCCGAGAGGTCGCTCCCTTTTCGGTCACCGGCGAGACGAGGATGTCGCGTCCCCACAAGTACTCGTCGCCGCGCGCGACCGCCGCAGGATCGTCTGGGTAGTGGAGCCAGAGCGCGCGCATGATAGGCAGCCCCGTCTGGCACCCTTCCCGCACTGCCGTGTACAGGTACGGCATCAGCCGGTACCGCAGCTCCAGATACTTACGGCAGATGGGCTCGACCTCGGGATTGTTCAGCTCGCTCGGATCCGGATCGGCCGCGTCGCCGTAGCGTCTGACCTCACTCGGCCCGAGCTTGCCCGTCTTCCATCCCCAGGGCAGGCGCAGGTGCCAGGTGCGACCGTGCGCACGAAAGAGCGGACAGAAGGCGCCAAACTGAACCCAGCGAACGTGCAGCTCGCCGGTGTACTCCTTCGTGGGCACGAAGCCGCCGATGTCGGTGCCCCACAGCGGAATGCCGCTCAAGCCCGTGTTGATGGCAACCGGCACGTGCGTGCGCAGCGTTTCCCACGTCGAGTAGACGTCGCCGGACCAGAGGAACGCGGCGTAACGCTGCATGCCGGCGTATCCGTTGCGGTGCAGGGCGAACGGCCGCTCGTCGGGTCGCCAGAGTTGGGATCCTTCCCAATACATTTGGATACGGCGCAGGCGCGACGCGGCGTCGAGGCCATCACCCTGATCCGGCCACCAGCCGTCGATGCCGAGGTCGAAGACCGGCTTGTGGTACGGCCAGTAGCACGGCACGCTGCGGTCATCCGGCCACCGGTCGTCCGGCGTGCGGCCGCTGGGAACCGCATTCTTCGGATCACAGGGCTCGTCGACGGTTCCCGTGAGACGCCGCCCTTCGATCACGATGTGCAGCACGACGCGAAAATGCCGGGCATGCAGCTTCTCGATCATGCCCTTTGGATCGGGGAAGTTTCCCTCGTGCCAGGTGAACTCGCCGTTGCGCGTGTTCCAGCCCGACGGCGTGAACTCCGTCCCGAGATAGATCAGCGTGTCACACGGCAGCTTCTTCTCCCGCATCGTGTTGGCGACCCACATGATCTCGTCCGGACCAGCCAGCGTGCGGTGTGACTGCTGATAGCCCAACGTCCACAACGCCGGCAGCTCAGGGTGTCCCGTGATGCGCGCGTACTCCGCGATGATGGCGGTAGGCTCGCGCGCGGCAACGATGAACACGTCGAGCGGCAGCGGATCGACGGGGTCGGGCAGGCCCTCGCGCTTCCGCGATATGCCTGGTGTGAACTTGCCCTCGCGTCCGGTGAAATCGAACACACCCAGTGGATGGTGGATGAACATGGCCCAGCCGTCCGTGCCAACCAGCCACTGGATCGGGACGCGGCCGCCGTGCGTTCTCAACCGGTAGCCGCCCTGCCCATTGCGCATCCGGTCCGTCGACCCCTTGCGGTCGAACTGCGGTCCCCCTTCGCCCAATCCAAGCAACGGCCCCTTGCTCAGCAGGAACGACATGCCGGGCGCGTGTGGATCGAGCGTCAGCCGCTGCACCGGCTGACCAGCGGTCGTCTCGACGTGAATCGTCGGTGGCGCCGGCGTGAATCGAACACGGAGATTGCCTGCTGTCACCGGTCGGAACGAGGCTGGCCGGCGATGCTGGCCGAGCAAGCGGCCCGCCTCTTCACGCGCCAGCGCGCCATCGACCGGCACGGTGACCGACCCGAGCGGCGCGGCGATCCCGGATGCCGAGGTGGTCGTCGAGAACCTCGAGACGAATGTCTCGCGGACGACGCGCACGTCGAGCGCCGGCTATTACCGCGTGCCGTCGCTTCCGCCCGGCCGATTTCGCATCATGGTCTCGGCCCAGAATTTCGAAGGCCAGGTCATCGAGGACTTCGTGCTGGAAGGCACGCAGGTCAAGACGCTGAACGTGGAGCTCGCGATTGGACAGGCGACCGAGACTGTCGACGTCGTTGGAGGCGTACCGCTCGTCGAGACGGGGGAATCGACGATCTCCCGCCAGATCAACGAGACCGAGGTCAAGGAGCTTCCGCTGGTCGGCCGAAACTTCATGACGTTGGTGGTGCTGAGCGGTGGCGTCACCGGCTTGCCCTCCGGGGGCGGCCAGGCGTACGCGCAGGCGTCGGGCGACATCTTCTCGGCGGAGTATGGCGTCAATCTCAACGCGAACGGCCAGCGCGCCGAATCGAACAGCTTCTTGGTCGATGGCGCCTCGGTCAACGCCAGCCCGCGCGGCGGCGTGACCAACTACAACCCCAACGCCGACTCCGTCCAGGAGCTGCGCGTGAGGATCAACGACTTCTCGGCCGAGTACGGCCGCAATTCCTCGGCCCAGGTTCAGGTCATCACCAAATCGGGCACCAACGACTATCACGGCACGGCCGGTTGGTTTCACACCAACAACGCGCTGGCGGCGCGCAACACGTTCCAGTCCGAGGTGCCGGTCTTTCGCCGGAACGAGGCGAACTGGAGTCTCGGCGGGCCGATCGTCAGGAACCGGACGTTCGCCTTCGGGTCGATG
>WHTT01000139.1:8706-11763 GCA_009377605.1 Luteitalea sp. | reverse complement strand
CTTCACTGGCAGCCGACGCAACAGAATCTGGTCGATGAGCGTAAAAATCGCCGCGTTCGCGCCGATACCCAGCGCCAGGGACAGAATCGCCACTGTCGAGAAGAGGGGGTTTCTGCGGAACCCGCGCACCGCAAGGCGAAGGTCGGCCATCCAGGAAGTCATCGACCTCTTTGACGAGAGCAGAGCGGCCCAGGTTTACGCGCCAGCCGTCGCCGCCTCGCAGGCGGCCTCGGCCAGGAGGGCGTAGGTGAACTGCTTGCCGCGGCGTGGGCCGCTGCAGATGACGCCCTCGAGCTCGGCATGGAGCGCGAGATGCGCCAGGCGCTGGCCGCGCGCGACCATGCCGGCCTGCTCGAGGCGGACGGCAAGCTCCGCGCGCGTCAGGTAGTGCCGGTCCCGCAGCGCGCGCTCGAACGCTGCCGTCCCGCTCACGAGCGTCGATCGATCGAGCTCGAGCCGGCGGTCATAGGGAGCCATGCGCCGCTGCACCCGCGGTCCGGTCAGATCCAGCATCCAGCGGATATCAGTGGGCGCCAGGAAGTGCCAGGTCGGCCGCATGACATGCGTGCGCAGGATGCGACCGTCGTGAAGGCGCGCTCGATGGCGGCGTCGGTCGCCCTGCCGGACAGGCGCAGCCCGATTGCCCACTTCGCGGGGCCATACTCCTTCGCCTGCATGGCGCCGAACCAGCGGACAATGTCGACGGCGTTTCGGCCCAACGGCCGTTCGACGCGCTGGTTGTGCAGCCTCCGTGCGGCAATCGACGCGTTCATACTCGTCTCGACCGTATATCGTCGGTCACACCTGTGAATGCTCGGCACACCCCGGTCTCGGCCATTCGCTTCACAGTCAATGAGTTGCGTGATGGCGCGGCAGTTGCTTTACGTGTCGCCATGAGAACTCTTGAGGCACCAAAAGTGCGGCAAGTGAGCGTCGCGGGGCGAGGCCCGGCAGGGGCTCGGCCCGCAAGAACGCTTGCACTCATGCTGATCCTCCTCGGCCTGCCGGTTTTTGGCGCCAGCGCCCAGGAGACCGAGATGCCGGAAGGCGCGCTCATCAAATCAGTCGACGTGTCGGGGTCGGACTTGAACTTGCTGAGCCCAAAGCTTCGAGATGATATCAACGCGCTCGTCGGAGAAAGGCTACATCGCGAGCGACTCGATGCCCTGGCCATGCGGATCGAAGCCGAGAATCCCGACGTCGTCGCGACCGTGCGGACACTGGTGCAGCCGGACGGTCAGGTCCGCGTCACCTTCTTCCTCGAACGAATCAGCGACGCGCGGGACCTCATGTTGAACATCAACGCGCGGTACACGGTCGAGAGCGTAGAGATCTCAGGCATTTCCGAGAGGAAGGTCAGTCGGCAGCTGCGCGACGATCTGCAGTCGCTCGTCGGCACGCGCCTCGACTCAGACGAGGCCAAACGGCTCGAGAAATGGCTGGCGGCCGAGCTACCTGACTATAGGGTGACGAGACACATTGCGCGGGGGAGTCAGCCGGGCCGCATCCGTGTCGTCTTCGAAGTCGGACAGCGCGAGGAGCCCTGGATTCCCTTCAGGCCGTCGAGGTCGAAGCTCGTCTATCACGCGGATCAGAAATGGAGCGGTGTGCTGGACATCTCGAATGGCGGGCGGCGCCATCGCGCCACGGTAGGTTTCGTGTTCAGCAACGGCGACGATCTGATCGAGGACTACTCGGGCTTTCGAGTGCGCCTCGAAAGCCGAGAGCTCGTCACCGAACGGCTCGGCGCCAGCCTCGAGGTGTCTCGCCTCCGTCAGACCTGGCACCCCGACACGCTTGCGGCACTCGCGGCCGATCCGCGCATCCCGGAGGCCTATCGCGAGCGCCTGACCGTCGAGCCGACGGTCACGTTCGCCTTCAGCCCGCATGTGCGAATCACGGCCGGAGCCAGCGTCTCCGAGCTGGAGTCGCTGTCTCGCTCCCCGGAATCTCAGAAGGCGAACGCGGTGGTTGCCTCTATTGCCTACGACCAACGCTGGAAACAACGACGAGTCGACAGCCAAAACCTGGCCGCGAGCTACGAGTGGCGATCCGCAACGAGCGAGCTCGACAGCGATCTCGTTTACACGCGGCACGTCGGCCAGGTCGACTACCAGTACGAGCGCGGGAAGAGCGCCGTGATAGCAGGCCTCGCCGTGGGTCGCATCACCGGCCGCGCGCCGCTGTTCGAGCGGTTTTCGCTCGGGGATTCGTCGACGCTTCGCGGCTGGAACAAGTTCGACATCGCTCCGACCGGCGGCGATCGAATGTTTCACCAGTCGCTCGAGTACCGCTATCGCCATATCGCGTGGTTCCTCGATACGGGCTCGGTGTGGGATCCGGATGCCGAGATGAAGGTGCGATTCTCCACGGGGTTCGGCTACCACACCGACAACACGTTCTTGACCGTGGGCTTTCCGCTGAATGCCAGCGAGGTCACGGCCACCTTCATGATGGGTGTACGATTTTGAGCGGCGCCGCGATCCGCCTGTCGATCTGGCGCCTCGGCCTCGTCACGCTGTTCGTCATCGCGGCGCCAGGTGTACGACTGTCAGCGCAGTCCCTGTCCGTGCACGCCGTGGGAAATGTCGTGCACGTCCTCGCGCCCGGGTTCCGCTTCATCGAAGGACGAGTGCTGGCGCGCTTGAAAGGTGGCCGCTCGGTACGCATCGACGTCGCGGTTACGGCATTGGCAGCACCCGAGGGTCCCGCGCTTGCCGCGAGTCGGCAGAATTTCAATCTGAGCTACGATCTCTGGGAAGAACAGTTTGCGGTGACTCGAATCGGGGCGCCGCGGCGTTCGGTCTCGCACCTGACGGCGAGGGACGCCGAGGCGTGGTGTCTCGAGCACCTCACGCTGCCCGCGACGGCCCTGCGGCGTGCTGATCGGGAGATACCGTTCTGGGTAAGGCTTGCATATCGGGTCCAGAACCCGGATCCGGAGCCGTATTCCAACGAGAACGAACCGAGGTTCACCCTTGGACGACTGATCGACGTCCTGAGCCGTACGCCAGGCTGTGATTCCTGACGTCCGAGACACCACCGAGGTTGCCGCCG
>WHTT01000139.1:0-8696 GCA_009377605.1 Luteitalea sp. | reverse complement strand
GCCGTACGCCAGGCTGTGATTCCTGACGTCCGAGACACCACCGAGGTTGCCGCCGAGTGGCGCGCCTCCACCCTGTCCCAGTGCCGTGGGGCCATCCGTGAAGAAGTCGCCCGTGCTGTAGCGCCCAAACGTATTGAGCTTGTCGCTCAGCCGGCCGTCGATCCGGACGTTGATCGAGTTTTCATCGAAGGTCTGCGACCCCGAGGCCACGAAGTTGTCACGCGTGCCGTTGTCGACACCAGGAGTATTGGGGGTCGGAATCAGATTCAGGATCGCCTGTGCCTGCGGTGAGATGCGTTCTGCCGGGAGGACGTTGCCAGCGAACCGCGCGCGCTCATCAGGAGAGGCCGCCGAGCGCGGGTCGAAAATGTTGACGCCATAGGCGCTCAGATCACCGCGCCGCGCTGCTTCCGTGGGAACCGACAACAGTTGCGAGCCACCCAGCTTGTCGCGCGTGCCCTCGTAGTCACCAAAGAAGAACCAGCGGTTCCGCATGATCGGTCCGCCGAAGGAGCCGCCGAACTGGTTATGCGTGGTTTCTGGAACGAAGCGACCGGTCACCGGATCCGGCTCGAACTGCGTGAACGGGTCGCGCGCCTGCCAGCTTTCATTTCGGTGGAACTCGAATGCGCTCCCAGAGAACTGATTTGATCCGGACTTCGTACGGACCGACACCACGCCAGCGACCGCCTGGCCGAACTCGGCGTCGTAATTCTGCGACGTGACCTTGGCTTCGGCCACCGACTCGAGCGAGGGGTTGATGACGATGATGCCGAGAATCGGATCGCGGTTCTCCGTGCCATCGAGCTGATAGCCGGTGCCGCTGAAGTGCTGGCCGTTGACCTGGATTTGCGTCGAGCCCTGGGGGTTCTCCGCGGCGTTCTGCTGCCAGGTAAAATTCTGTGTCCCCGGTGTCAAGAGCAGGAACTTCGTGAAGTTCCGGTCGAGCACGGGCAGCTCGGTGAGCTGCTTGGCTTCAAAGGTGCTCGCCACATCCGCCCGATCCGTCCTGAGCAGAGGCGCACCGCCAGACACCGTGACCGCTTCGCTGACAACGCCGACTTCGAGCTGTAAGTTCACCGGCGTCTGCGAGTCGACGCCGACTGTGACCGTTGGCACGACGGCCACCTTGAACCCGGACAGCTCGGCTTTCACCTCGTAGAGACCGGGCAGCAGACGATCCTTGACGAAGAACCCGGAGTCGTTCGACACGACGACGTCAGCGGTCTTGCGCTCGATGCTGGTGACTGTGATCGTCACCCCCGGCAGCACGCCGCCGCTGTCATCCTTGACGGTTCCGCTGAGACTCCCGTAAACAGCCTGTGCAGCGGCACTGGATGCCGACGACAGAAGGAAGAGTGCCCAGACAAGTCGGCCGCACCAGCCGGACATAGGCGTACCCCCCAGTACACCGAGATCGTGAACGTTCCCGTACGCGAAAGCGTAAGAGCAAATCGGAGGGGTGTCAACTCGCTGGGACGATGCGCTCGCTGGGACGATGCGTGCTGGGACGATTCATCGTGAGCGGCGGCTCGTCCATGGGTGTAAGATAGCCGTCAGTCCCTCCCCTTGATTGCTTCCGCTCCTCAGATGGAGGTTGCAGATGTCCCCTTCCGAAGTGACACCGGAGACCGCCTATCACATGAAGGCGGACTATCTGGAAGCCTGTAATTGTCAGCATGGGTGCAATTGTCAGTTTGGTGGCTTTCCCAACGAAGGGAAGTGCGAGTTCGTCCTGGGATGGGAAGTGAAGGACGGTGCGGTCGGAGACGTCTCCCTCAACGGCCTGCGCGTGGCGTTGATGATGAAGTATCCGAAGGCCATTCACGAGGGCAACGGCCACGTGGTGCTCTTCGTCGATGACAAGGCGGAACAGAGCCAGGTGGACGCGCTCGTCGCCATCCTGTCCGGGAAGATGGGCGGTATGCCGTGGGAGGCGTTGGCAGGAACCGTGACGCGCTTGGAAGGGCCCATTCGAAAGCCCGTACAGATCAATCTCGACGGCGAGCGCTCACGCGTGGAGGTCCCGGGCGCCATTGAAGTCCAGCTGACGCCGCTCACAGATCCCGTTACCGGCGAAGACAAGGCAGTCCACATCGTCTATCCGAAAGGTGGATTCCTGTGGGATGACGGGACGATTGCCACGACCGGGGTGATGCGCGCCACACACGGCGATATGCGTCTCGAGTGGCCGCACCGATACGCGGCAGCGGCCGAGATCAACTGGACCAACCGGAAGTAGACGCGGTGGAATCATCGATCAGTACCCCATCGGCCTTCGAGCGAGTGATCCGCCAGGACCGCCTCATCGTGCTGGCTGGATTGGCCGTGATCACGCTGCTCTCGTGGATCTACCTCGTGAGCATGGCGAGCAGCATGAATGCGGCGGCGGTGGATGCGGCCATGCACGCGGCGATGGGGATGCCCGAGATGGCCGACTGGGGCATGGCGGAGCTCGTCATGCTGTTCCTGATGTGGACGGTGATGATGGTTGCGATGATGCTGCCGTCCGCTGGCCCGGTCGTCTTGCTCGTGCTCGGCACGTGTCGGCGCCGAGGCCGCAGTGCGCGCCCCTTGAGTGTTGCCTTTGCATCCGGCTACCTGACCGCCTGGACGGTCTTCAGCCTCGTCGCGGCGGTGATCCAGCTCTTCCTCCATCGCGTGGCCGTGTTGTCGCCGGCCATGGCGACTCGGTCGGCCGTCGCCGGTGGTGCGATCCTCCTCGTTGCAGGCGCATATCAGTGGCTCCCGCTCAAGAACACCTGCCTGGTCCACTGTCGCTCGCCGCTTGCCTTCATCGCGAGCGAATGGCGCGATGGCGCAGGCGGCGCGTTCACCATGGGCCTGCGTCATGGTCTGTACTGCGTTGGCTGCTGCTGGGCGCTGATGCTTCTACTCTTTGCGGCAGGCGTCATGAATCTGATCTGGGTTGCGGCCATCGCGCTCTTCGTGCTCCTCGAGAAGGTCGCGCCACGTGGCGTCCTGCTCGGAAGGGCTGCTGGGGTGCTCCTCATGCTCTGGGGTGCGTGGATATTGATGCGTGCGGTGTGACCGTGTCACGGGGTGAGGGCTCAACAGACGAGGGGAGGGAGAAATGCCAGCGATTCCCAAGTGGAGCCTCAAAGGGGACTGGTTCGATACGTGCAAGTGCAGCATTCCGTGTCCGTGCACCTTTGCCCAGCCGCCCACTTCCGGCGACTGCGAAGGCATCCTGGCGTGGCATGTCCGGAGCGGTCAGTTCGGCGATGTCCGGCTCGATGGCTTGAATGTCATGGCAGTCGGCGTGTTCGAGGGGAACATCTGGGAAGGCAAGACGAAGGTGACGATGGGCATGTTCCTCGATGAGCGCGCCGACGAGCGCCAGCGTGAAGCTCTCCAGATAATCTTTAGCGGGCGTGCTGGCGGCTGGCCGGGTGTGTTTGCGAACTTCATCGGCGAAGTGCGTGGCGTCGAGCTCGCTCGCATCGACTTCAGCGTCGCGGACGACCTCGCGTCGTGGCGAGCGGAGATTCCGGGCAAGCTGGTCTCCAGCGCGGAAGCGCTTGGCGGCCCGACCACGCTGCCGGGGCAGCGCGTGCAGGTCCACAATCCCGGCGGCTCCGAAGTGGGTCCCGGCGCGATCGCGACATACGGCACGTCAACTGCCGACAAGGCGCAGGCCTTCGGCTTTTCGTGGGATCGCGCTGGTCGCTCGAGCAAGCACATCGCGTTCGACTGGTCCGGTCCTGATGCCGCTTGAAGGCGGAGAATGACGCATTGGCGCAAAGCGAGACGCGCGCTCTTTTCCTGCTACTGCGCCCGCAGCGCAGCGGCAGGGTCGACCCGCAGCGCGCGTCGGACCGGAGCGAGCAGCGCGAGCGTCGCACACGCGAGTAGCATTCCGATGGCGACGCCGAGCGCAATGGGATCGAACGGCGCCACTTCGTAGAGCAGGTCGCGCAAGAGCTGCACGACCGTCACGATGCCGAGCGCACCTCCTGCCAACCCGGCCGCCATCCAACCTGCGCCCTGCCGCAGTACCAGGGCGAGCGTGAGGATGGCGAGAAGCGAGAACAGCGGGGCTCGCCGCAGAGCGCGCGCCCCGTAGCGCAGGTCTTGGCGAAGGTCACTCCACCAGTCCGAGCGGCGAGTCTGCTGTACGCGCCTGCGCGCAATCGCCTCGAGCTCCACCCTGGCCTCGCGCACGTCCCCGAACTCCCGCAACGCTGCCGCCCGCGCCGCTGCAGGATCCATCCCCTGCGCTATCAGCGTCTGCGTCCGCTCCTCCACGTGGAACGCGATCTCGTCTTCTACCTCGTTCGTCACCCGCTCCTCCGAGGTGGGGAGCTGGAACAGCCGACGGATCCCTGGAATGCGCGCCATGCGTACCTCCACAGGTCAGGCGGATCTGGAGAACCTTGAAGAGGCGGCCGCGCAGTGGGCTCATGCACCCCTCTTTTCTGACAAGGTTCCCCGGAAACGTTCCGGTAAGAGCTAGGCTAACGCGAATTCATTGGAGGGGTAAGGACCTTCTCCGAGTCCCTTCTCCAAGTCGTATGCCCAACGATGGTTGAGCGACGAACAGAAGGAGGAACCGGGGACCTTTTTGGCAGTAACGCACAGAAAAAGGACCGGGTTTGCGGGGGGCGCAAGAGTTGCGCCAAACTGGTCCCGGAACGAGTTTATGCAGAGGGCAAATAGGAAGCACCAAAACAATGCGCCCAAGTTTCTCATAGCCCGACCGACGTCTCGCGGCTGAGCGCGCGACGTTCACTAGTCCTGTCGCGGCACAGCGAGCGGAGTAGTCGCGTCGTCGCGTATGGGGCTCGTCTCTGGGTTACGATGACGATGACATCCGTATCGTAAGGCTGTGCCCCGTTATCGCTTCAGCGAGTTCATCCTGTCGCCACGGCGCCGCGTGCTTATTCGCAATGGGCGCCAGCAGCCGCTCATTCCCCGTTATTTCGATCTGCTCGTGTTTCTCATCGAACGGCGCGGCGAGGCGGTGCATCGTCGTGACATCTTCGATCGCATCTGGAGCGATGTCGTCGTCTCCGACAGCGCTCTCAGCCAGGCCATCCGGACGATCCGTCGAGTGCTCGGTGACGACCCGCGCGAGCCGCGATTCGTAGGCACCGTCTCCCGCCACGGATACCGCTTCGTCTTGGCAGACGTTGTCGAGGAGGATGACGAAGGTGATTGGAGGGTCGAGGAACAGGCGGTTCCGGATCACGGGGTGGCACCCGAGGCTACCGCCGAGCCCTACGATCTGCTCCTGCAACGGGTTACCCGCGTGGCGGCCAACGCGGGCGAGGAAGAAGAGCAGCGCGAGGCGGCAGAGCTGCTGCACGCGCTTGGCACGTCCGAGGCGTTGCGACGTCTTGGCACTCGCCCTCGCCACGCATTCGCGCGAGCGCTATTGCGGGATACGCGTTGGGACGTGGCAGAGGCCGGCTCGGTGCCGGTTGTTGGAGAGCCGGCGGCGCTTGCCACGGCGCGCGAGCTGGTGAGTCTCCGGCTGCGCCGGGCGGCTGCTGTCACCGCGGCACGATGGGCCGGCGCGGCGATTGGCGGCGGCCTCGCCGGCCTCGTGGGCGGTGCAGCCGGTGGATTGATGCTGACGGCCGCGCCAGAGAGCGCTGCCTCCCTTGCGGTGGTTCCCGTGCTGGCTCTCATCGGGGCATGCTGCGGCGGCGCTGGCGGCGCTGCCGTCGGGGCGGGGCTGTCGGTGGCTGAGTCAATTGTGCGATCCCGGCGCACGATTGCGTTGTTCTGCGGCGCGGCACTGGGCGGTGGCCTCGCCGGCTCCGCCGCGCAGTGGCTCGGCCGATGGAGCCTGGCCGCACTCGTAGGAATGGACGTCGACACCGGGGGCGGCCTCGAAGGTCTGGCAATCGGTGGCGCGGCGGGACTCGGCTACGCCGCAGCAACCGCGCACTCCGAAGGCGGGCTGGCCGCGCCGCGGGGTCGCCGGCGACTCGGTGTCGCAGGCGTGATCGCCGCTGCCTGCGGGCTGGCAGCCTTGGCCCTAGCGCTTGCGGGTCGGCCTCTGGTTGGAGGCACGATTCACTTCATCGCTCAGACAGCCGTCGGATCGCAGGCGGCCCTGACGCCCCTCGGCCGGCTCATTGGTGAGCCCGACTTTGGTCCCGTGACCGCCGCTTTGATTGCCACGAGCGAAGGTGCATTGTTCGGCCTCGGCCTGGCCCTTGGCCTGACCCGCCGGCCATAGATACATTCGGTTGGAAGTCGTTCGGGCCCGGGATGTCACGAACATCTCAGGCAAGGCTCACGCATCCATGAAGACTTCCGCCCGCCGACCATCGATGCTTCCACGCGGAGGACATCGATGGAAACTCTCACGCCCCTGGCACGCCGAAGCGCGACAGCGCGAAGGCGGTGCACTTCGACCTGCCGTCACGCCAGAATTCATGTCACCACCAGACAGCAGACCGAGTTCATCGATCTGACCGACGGACTCGAAAGCCTTGTTGTCGACGCGGGCCTCCGTTTCGGGATCCTCAACGTCCAGACGCTTCACACGACGACGGCCGTGATCGTCAACGAGCATGAGCCGCTGCTGCTGACCGACTTCCAGCGCATCCTCGAGGCCGTCGCGCCAGGCGATGGCCGATACCGGCACGATGACACGTTCGCACGCACCGTGAACATGACCGGCGCAGAGCGGCCCAACGGTCATGCCCACTGTCGTGCCCTTCTCCTGCCAACGTCGGCCTGCCTCAACGTGACGGGAGGCCGACTGTTGCTTGGAGAATGGCAGCGGGTGTTCCTCGTTGAGCTGGATGGCCCGCGCGAGCGGGATCTCTCGGTGCTCCTTTTCGGGGAGGCCGGACAATGAAGGTGAAGATGACGGCCGGCCTGCGGCATCTGGCATACTCAGCGGGGTGGAAGAAGGTCGAGCCGCTCTGGGACGTAATCATCCGAGCCAAGCGCGCGGGAACGATGCTTCCCGTGCTCGAGACGATTCTCAGTGAGTTTGGCAGACGTTCATCAATTCGCAACGATCGATGGCGACGCTGAGCGCAGAGCACGAGAGGGTAATCTGAACGTGACCTATCTGTACGGTTATGCCCCGCAGGAGAACGTGCGCCTGCAGGATCAGGCCGGAACGCTCGTCGAGCTGCTACATTCCGACACCTCCTACCCAACCGGGAGCGTCGTCCAGAGGTCATTGTTCAGCGTGGCGTCTATTGTCGCGCGAGCCAGTGCGCCCATTGCCTCATCGTCTCGAGATCTCGCCAGGTACGCGAGGCCCAGTGCGAGCGCCCAGCCGCGCGCGCGCATCAACGTGTCGTTGTCGAGCGGATCGAATTCGCTCCGTGCTGATTGAAGAAGAGTGGACCGCGCCGCCGGCGGCAGCATCCAGATCACCGATAGGTCTGTCGCAGGATCGCCAGCAGTGAGATCCCCAAAATGTGCCAGTCTGCACTTTGGCACAATATTGGCGCCAAGCTCGTTCCGAGACGAGTTGATGCAGATAACGCATGCAAAGCGACAAAACGATGCCCCGCTTCTCTGGTCGGGGCCAGGACGTGAGAACGGGCGCAAGTTGTCGCGAGGATGTCGTCCATGTGGTGTATAAGGTCAGCCATGTTCCTGTCTAGGCTCACTCGTCTTGCCCTCGCGCTCATCCTTCCAGTGCTTCTGTGCGCTCCTTCGCAGGCAGCCGCGCAGCCGACCACGCCGGCGACGCAGGAGGAGGAGGCGTCGCTGCAGTGGTACAAGGGCAACACGCACACGCACACGCTCAACAGCGACGGCGATTCGACACCAGACGAGGTCGTGCGCTGGTACCGGGAGCACGGTTATGACTTCCTGGTCCTCTCGGACCACAACTTCCTCACCTCCGTCGAGGCGCTCAACGCGCTCCATGGGGCGGACGAGCAATTCGTCGTGCTCAAGGGTGAAGAGGTGACGGACCGTTTCGGCGAGAAGCCGCTGCACGTCAACGGCCTCGACGTCAGCACACGCGTCGAGCCGCAGGGAGGCTCCTCGGTTGTGGACGTTCTTCAGCGCAACGTGGACGCGATCCGTCGAGCCGACGGCATACCGCACATCAATCACCCGAACTACAGGTGGGCGATCACGGCCGACGAGCTCCGCCAGGTGCGCAACAACCGGCTATTCGAAGTTTTCAACGGCCATCCGACGGTCAACAATCTCGGCGGCGGCGGCGTGCCCGGGCTCGAGGAGGCGTGGGACGCCATCCTCACGAACGGCACGCTGCTCTACGGCATTGCGGTGGACGATGCGCACGTATTCAAGGATCCGGGGAATCCGAACGTGTCCGGTCCAGGGCGCGGATGGGTCGTCGTCCGCGCGCCGCGGCTCGAGGCGCGCGCGATCGTCGACGCGCTGGATCGCGGGAACTTCTACGCGTCGACTGGGGTCGAGCTCGCCGACTATCAGGCGACACCCGAGCAGATCACCGTCAGCGTGAAAGAGCGCGCGGAGGAGAAGTACCGCATTCAGTTCATCGGCAAGGGCGGACGCCTGCTGCGTGAGGCCACAGAGCTCAACGCGACCTACGAGATCCGCGGCGACGAGGGCTATGTGCGCGCGAAGATCATAGAGAGCAACGGGAGCGTGGCTTGGTGCCAGCCGGTGCAGGTCGGCTCACGGTCATCCGCGATGGCTGGAGCGCCGAGCTTGTTGCCCATCGTGCTCCTGACGATCGGCGCGGGTGTGTGGCGTTG
>WHTT01000138.1 GCA_009377605.1 Luteitalea sp. | reverse complement strand
CGAGGTGCTCGGCCGCCCTGAGCTCGCCGACGACGCGCGGTACCGCACGTTCGCGGAGCGAGGCGAGCACCGCGACGAGCTGGTCGCGCTGCTCGACGAGGCGGGCTTCTCGTCGTTCGAGAAGCGGGCGCTCGTGACACTGCAAACGCTCAGTGTGGCGGACGCCGCGGCGCTGTGCCGCGAGGGGGAGATACCAACGTCGAAGATCTACGCGGCCATGGAGAAGCTCGGCCGGCTCGGTCTAGTCGAGATCCAGCGGACGCGCCCGCGGCTCTATGCCGCCGTCGCGCCGGACCTCCTCGTGGACCGGCTTATCGAGCTTGCCCGGGAGCGCGCCGACGCCTTTGTCCGTCGCGCCGATACGCTCCGGGAGGTGTTCGCGAGTCTGCCGTCACGGCTGCGGGGCCGTCAGATGTTCGTGGATCTCGCGCTCGGCGTGGAGAGCCACGTCAAACGCCATCTTGCGCGGCTGGCGTCGGCTCGCACACGCATCCGGTCCTACCTCGAGGAAGGCGACCTGGTGGCGCTGGATCGCGCGGCGACCGAGCGATTCGACGTCCTCAGGCGCGTCGGCCGACAGGTGGACCTCCACGCCATCGACCACCGCGTGGTCTTTGGCTTCGCCAATCGCAACGCGCCGCGTTTGCTGGACTTTCTCCGCCGCCATGCAGCAAGCATGCAGCATCTGGCCGGCGTCCGCTTCTCGGGCGAGCTGGGCCACCCGTTTCACGTGATCGACGAGGAGACCGTGATCCTATCGCTCGATCATCCCTTCGTCCCGGACGGGCGGTTCGCTTCGCTGCTCGTCCACGACCGGGCCCTGGCCGAGAGCCTCGCCCAGGGCTTCGACGCCCTGTGGGAGCGCGCCATGCAAAACCTGGCGGAGATGCGTCTGCACCCTTACGCCGCGCGGGAACGGCGCGGCCCGAGCGATATCTAGCCACCCGAGCTCATGGCGAAGCGCCGCGATGAGCTGCTCGCGATGCTGCGGTCATCACAAGAAGGGGCGATGGGCGAAACCCTGGTCGGGATGAGGCTCGTCCGGATGACGCGTCGGGATGACGCATTGACGGCGCCCCGACCAATTGCGTACCCTGCCCCAGCAAGCGTGCTTCATGGCCATCATCCTCACCGGTTTCGTCACGTTTCTCCTGCTCTTCACCCTCATCGGCGTGGCCTCCACGCTCAAGAAGCAAGAGACGACCGAGGACTACCTTCTCGCTGGCCGCAACGTGAACCCCTGGCTGACCGCGTTGTCGGCAGTTGCCACCAACAACAGCGGGTTCATGTTCATGGGGATGATCGGGTTTACCTACGCGCTCGGCATTCAGACCGTGTGGATGATGGTCGGGTGGATCACGGGAGAGCTGATCGCCTGGATATGGGTGCACAAGCGCGTGCGAATCGTCTCCGGACAGGCGGGTGTTCAGTCGGTCCCAGAGCTCGTCGGCAGCCGACCCGACGGCGGCGTCAACCGTCCCGTCGTGGTCCTGGGCGGCGTGCTCACGTTCTCGTTCCTCAGCGTGTACGCGGCGGCACAGCTCCAAGCCGGAGGGGTGGCGCTCCACGCGGTCTTCGACCGGCCCGAGTGGATCGGTTCGGTCATCGGGGCGATCGTCGTCATCGCGTACTGCTACGCGGGTGGCTTGCGCGCCTCGATCTGGACCGACGCGGCGCAGTCTGTCGTGATGCTGGGGACGATGATCATGCTCCTGGGATTCGCCGCCGCCGAGGTGGGTGCGCCGAGCGCCCTCTTTGCGGCGCTCGGGGCGGAGGACCCCTCGCTCCTGGAGTGGCGCCCAACGCATGCGACATTCGGCCTCGGGATGTATCTCATCGGCATGGTCTCGGGCGGGTTCAGCTCTGTCGGGCAGCCGCACATTCTCATTCGCATTCTCGCGATCGAGTCGCCGAAGGCCATCGACCGTGCCCGCATCGTCTACTTCTCCTGGTATATCCCGTTCTTTCTGCTCGTCATCGCCATAGCGCTGTACGCCCGCGTCCTCGTTCCCGGGCTCGAGGGCGGCGCCAACGAGGGTGCGCTGCTCGAGCTCGGCCGGGCGGGCCGTGATGGCCAACCTCTCTTGCCCTCCTTCCTCGTGGGCGTGCTTCTCGCCGGGATATTCGCCGCGACCATCTCCACGGCGGATTCACAGCTCTTGGCGTGCTCGGCGGCGGTGACCCGAGACATCTGGCCGAGGGCGAAGTCGAGCTATCTCGCCTCGAAGCTCGCCACCCTGTCAGTGGCGGCGATCGCGTTGGCCATCGCGCTCACGTCCAGCGAGGGTGTGTTCGAGCTGGTGCTCCGAGCCGTGTCGCTCTTCGGCGCGAGCTTCGTACCGCTACTTCTCTTGCGGCTGGCACAGCAGCCGGTGTCATCGGCGGTGGGTCTCGCAATGATGGTCGTGGGCGCTGGCACGGTGCTCGTCTGGGAATTCGGCCTCTATCCCGACGCCATCTATCCGGCACTGCTCGGAATGACCGCCTCCACGCTCACGTACCTGGTTTGCCGTAAAAGAGGATAGCTGGAGCGGGCGACGGGACTCGAACCATCTCACCTTGGCTGCAAGCCAAGGCGGATCGACTGAGGACGGCGAGCGAGCCATTCACGCGACGCGGGAATGGCGGGGTCGACGGGACTCGAACCCGATACAACCCATATTGCTAAGTTGGTGATGGCACGCGCATTCTGATTTTAAGCTCTTAATCTCCAATCATTTGGCCGGCTCCTGCTCCTCCCCTGGTGTCGTCGCGAGTCCTCAGCTTTCGACCGTGGTCTTGGAGACATTTTGGAGACGCGTGTCGGCGCACGGCTAACGCCACGTCCCATTGCGACAGGCGTTCGGCCTCTTCTCGCGCGACTCCTTTTCGCGCAACCAGCAACAGGTTTCTCTGCTACGGTCGATGCTGGATTCAAAACGTCTGGAGACCTTGCTCTAACACAGCTCATCTATTACAATCGCCCCATCACTCAAAAGGATGCACAGGACCCCAGACGTTGGGACGTCCGAAGCTGGGAAGGCGAAGATGGCATTCCGGGGCAAGTATCTATGGGGAGTGCTGCTGTTCGCCATCATTGGACTCGTCCTCCTTTGGTCCTGTCCTGGAGGCTCCGTCCGAGGTGCCCAGACGACACTCCCGCAACCGATGCAGGCAACCCCCTTCGACGCAGCTTTGGCACGTTTCGATGAGCAGTTTGAAGTGCCCGCTGAGCACGTAGTCGAACCGGCCGACACTAAGCAGTTCAAGTTCGCATCAGCGGAGACACGAACCAGCTTCATTGAGTCGACGGCTAGAGAAGCGACCTTCCTCGTTGTTGCTCCTGATGGCCTCAGCACGACGCAGCTCACCACCGAGCATCTGGAAGTGTACGAAGAGTTCCTCGATGCCATCATCGACGACGGTGACGGCGTCTACACGGTCACGTGGACGATCAGACAGCAGACGTTCACCAATGCCGCGATTGCAACCTCGGACGCTCGACCCAAGTTTGAGCCTGTGCTCTATACGCTTCCCGATCGCTCCGAACCCAAGCGGCCGGACGTTGTCGCACGCTACGCCGCATTGCACCCGTTTCCGGTTGACGTTCAGCCAACGCCGAACGGTCAGCGACACCGGGACGCGTGGTCACTTCGCAACCTGCTGGGTGCCACAGTCGCGTCCGCTGCACTCGAAATCCGCGAGCTGGGTTCCACCTTGGAACCGGAAGCGCGAACGCGCTCCCTTGTCTTGTGGACCATAGAGCATGGACCTGTCAGGAGCGCCGCCAGCCGTCGCGGCAGGTGTCTCGACGCTGTCGTCGATGTGAGGTGGGCAAGCTTTTTCCCAAACGTCAAGATACGTGCGGACAGCCGTGGTGTGGAATTCGCCGCCGCGCCAGGGCTAGTGTTAGCGACCGGCAACGAGCCTCTCCGTGCCGGCTTCTGCCGATGAAGATCGCGCAGCAGCGAATCCGAAGCATTCCTCGTTGACTGGATAGGCGCAACATTCGTAATATCTTCGCCATATGAGTGACCGTTCGCGCATCGAATGGACCGACGCCACCTGGAACCCCGTCCGGGGCTGCACCAAGGTCAGCCCTGGTTGCAAGTTCTGTTACGCAGAGGCGTTCGCGGAGCGCTTTCGCGGCGTTCCTGGCCACCCCTTCAGCGAGGGCTTCGATCTCCGGCTAGTCCCCGAGAAGCTTCACGAGCCGCTGCGGTGGCACGCGCCGCGAAAGATTTTCGTGAATTCGATGAGCGATCTCTTCCACGAGGCCGTACCAGTCGACTACGTCGCACGCGTGGGCGATGTTATGCGTCGTGCTGACTGGCATACCTTCCAGGTGCTGACGAAGCGGCACCAGCGGATGCTCCGCCTCCTGTCAGGCGAGCTGAGATGGATGGCCGACCTACCTCACGTCTGGTATGGCGTCAGTGTTGAAACCCGAAAGTACGGACTACCTCGACTCGATGCACTTCGGCGCGCTCCCGTCCGCGTTCGCTTCGCGTCGATCGAGCCGCTGCTGGAGGATCTCGGCGAAATCGATCTCCAGGGCATCAACTGGGTCATCGTCGGCGGCGAAAGTGGACCGGACGCAAGGCCGATGCGCGAAGAATGGGTGTTGAACATCCAACACCAGTGTGCCTGGCACGGCGTCGCCTTCTTTTTCAAGCAATGGGGCGGAAGGCGGAAACACAAGACCGGACGCCAGCTGAACGGCAGGACGTACGACGAATTCCCGGTCGATTTTCATCGCACGAGGCCTGCTCTGTAGTAGAGCGGAGGCCATCATGGCCACGATCGCGGATGAAAATCCCCATTACTGGGCCGAATACACGAATCTCCAACACGTCAAGCATGAGCTCGTCCGACGTTACCTTGGCGGCTGGTTCCCGAAGCTCGGCACCTGGGCTGGTCGTGTCATTTATGTTGACACACACGCTGGCAGGGGCCGACATCTGACAGGACAGCTCGGGTCTCCGCTCGTCGCGCTCAAGGCCCTCCTTACGCACAACTATCGAGACGCGCTCCTGAAGAAATCAGAGTTTCGCTTTCTACTTATCGAACGCGACCCTGTCAATTTGTCAGCGCTGCAGGAGGAACTCGAGGCGTTAGGCCCACTTCCAAACGGCGTCATCGTCGAGCCGCTCGCAGGCGACGCGTTCGCGATCCTTCAGAGACTCGTCGAGCCCCTGAGAAGCACCAGGAAGCGACTTGCTCCCGCGTTCGCCTTCGTCGACCCGTACGGCTTTAAAGTTCCCTGTGGCATCCTGAGCGCGCTGATGGGAACGGGGCGCGTTGAACTGTTCGTGAATCTCATCTGGCGCGAGTTGGACATGGCATTGGCACAGGGTCGTGACAAGGCGGGAATGGCAGCCACATTAGACCTTGTGTTCGACGGACCCGAGTGGCGTAGCGTCGTCGATTCGGCGGACTTCGACGAACGTGCGGAGCAGGCCGTGCAGCTGCTGGCGACCAAGGTAGGTGCTCAGTGGTGGACGTCTATCCGCATGCTCGGAGACAACCGGGCGACGCGCTATCTGCTTGTCCACTTCACCAATCACGAGGATGGCCGAGACCTGATGAAGGACTGCGTGTGGAGCATCGCGCCGCATGGAGGATTCTACGTCAGAAAATCGGACAATCCGAACCAGCAGGTGCTGATTACGCCGCAGCCCGATCTGGCACCCGTAAAGGCGTGGATGCTCAAGCAACTTCGAGATGGACCGAAGCGTTGGCAGGATCTCCACGCCGCGCTTCGGCCTGAGCCTTGGCGTGAAACTCACCTGAATTCCGTTATCAGGGAGCTGCGCCGTCAGGGAATCGTCACTGCGGACGACTACAGAGGACGATTCGGATCGAAGGCGAACCCGCTGCTGCGCCTGTAGGAGAGCTGCTGAGCACGCTGGCGACCGAGTCTCCCATCAACAACCCGCGGAAGCCATCGCGAACGCGCCGAGGTGATCAGACTTATTGTCCCCGCCGTGCGCCGTGAGCTTCGCTCCACATGCGCCCCATTTCGGGGCTGCCCTATCGATAGACAGGCACCAACCTCCTGTCAGGGTCGGCCGTCTGGGCCTTGTGATCAGGCTCTTGGTGCAGGGCGAGCTTGTTAGTCTGCTAACGAAGCGAACTCCCCAGCGGCGCGGAGCACTTCCTCGTAGAGCTGCTGGCCCAGGAAGAACCCTGTCCTGACGAGATTGTCGAGTTCGGGACGAATGGCGTCGACCAGGCCGGCCCGTTTTGCCGCCAGCAGGAGGCCGAGGGTCCCGATGACGTTCAGACCGAGCTCCTGCGCGACCCGTCTCGCGGGCAAGTCATCGAGCACCACCCGGTCGGCGCTCGCTTCGAGCGCGAGGGCGATGGCCTCCCGCTCGCCGTCGCCCAAGGTCGGCCTGAGAACGGCCGCTGGTAACTGATTCTGGAGGCTCCGCACGTACAGCCACGCGGGTCTGGCTGGGATGGTCCGGCGCGTCTCGAAGGCGACAGCCGGAGGAATGATGACCGAGTCGAAGAGGAGCGGGAGGAGCACGAGGCGCTCGATAGCGGCGAGGGCGATGAGAGGGCTGGAATTGGAGACGGCGTTCACTCAGAGACCGCGGCTCGCGTCGAGCTCCCGGCGCAGCTCATCGCCGCGGAGCTGAAAGTAGGGAATGCCCTTGGCAGACGCGTGGCGAATGAAGTCCTCACGCTCCATGCCGAGGAGGGCGGCAGCCCGGCCGCTCGACAGGTCGCCCTGGCGATAGAGCTCCAACACGATCAGCTCTCGCGCGGCCTGCTTCGCCGGTCGCCGCAGCTCCTCAAGTAGCACGATGAGATCCTGGTCGAGCTCGATATGAGCAGTCTCCATATTGCCTCTGGTTACACCATTTCGATATGGTGTCTCGTTACGCCATTGTACACTCCCCGGCATCAGCTTCTCGACTGACCGGCGGGGGGACCAAAGACGGGACAGAACCCTCGATCGCTATTGTCCCTCTCTTTGTCCCCTACCATCCTGGCCACGTCGATGCCGAAGGCGGCAGAGGGGAGCGACGAGCAAAGCGATCTGCGAGTACAAGCGTCGCCTTCTCAATATGGTCAGGATCCGCCGCAAACGACGCTCAGTATTCGGTTTCAACAGAACGAGCGTCCTGGCGATGTGACTGTCGCTCGTCGGCCCGCACTGGTACGCCAGTCACGGAGCGGGTGGCGTTCTTTGCCACCGTGTGGGCGGCAGAGAGGCGGGCACGGAAGCAGCCGGGGCGTGGATTCCCCACCATTTGTCAAGCGTCGTTCTCGAGAGCCACAGTGAATCTACTGGCATCGTAGAGCGTATTCTGGCGCAGCATCGCAATGAGGATGCGTAGCCAGCGATCGACGACACTCCGCAGGGCCCGGCCGTGTCGATGGCCTCGCGCCCGCAGGTCCCGGTAGTACGCGGCACTCGGCGCGTCATGCTGTACACTCCCCCGCCCCCAGTGGTACGCCGCCCAGCGCAAGCGCCGATTGCAGGCGCGCCGCATCGACACCAGGCGGCGCTTGCCGCTGGCCGTGGTGACGGGGGCGGCGCCCAGGTGCGCGCGCAATCGGTCATAATCGCGTTGTGCGAGCGGCTCGGCCGCTTCAGCGAGCATCGTGACAGCGACTTTTCGTCCGACTCCGGGCAAGGATTCGAGAATGGCGATGTCGCGATGCAAGCGACCGAGTGGGAGGTCATCGATCGGATGCCGTGCACGATTCGGCTGCTGCGGATCACGACAGGCTCGGCGGGATTCTACGACTTCGACGAATACGAGCGGCTGGTCGAGGCGGCGAAAGCACTCGATGCGAACGCGTATCTCATCGTGCTCTTGGGCGGTGAGGCCGGCCTACGGTGCGGCGAGATGATCGCGCTGGAGTGGAGCGACGTGGATCTCGGCAAGCGGCAGCTCTGCATCCAACGCTCGGAGTGGCGAGGCCACGTGAGCACTACGAAGGGCGGACGCCTGCGGTACGTGCCGATGACGGCACGACTCGCGGCGGCACTCCGCAGCCATCGGCACCTTCGGTCGCCGCGGGTGATCTGTCAGCGGGACGGATCGCCGCTCACGCAAGACATGGTCCGCGATCACGTCCAGCGGGCCGCGAGACGGGCGCAGCTCGCAAAGAGCGGCGTCCATCGGCTGCGGCACTCGTTCTGCTCGCATCTTGCGATGCGTGGAGCGCCAGCGCGGGCGATCCAAGAGCTGGCCGGGCATCAGGACCTAACCACGACGCAGCGGTACATGCACCTCAGCCCCGCGGCGATCGAGGGGGCAATCCGTCTGCTTGACCAGCCGGGATCCGTACGAAAGCTTGGAGATATTCTGGAGACGGCAGGAGCTGAAACGGCGAACCCACCTATCTAGAACAGGATAGGTGGCGGGGTCGACGGGACTCGAACCCGTCTGCCACTCGACAACGACTTCAGCTCTACGGACTCATGGTGCGCCATGTGACGACGGCTCTCTCGGACGATATGACGTCGCCTTGACGCTCTGGCCAGCCATCACGGCCCGTCTCTCCCTTGCGTGCATCGACCTGCGGTCAGCTGCTTGCAGAACGCCGTCGATCCACTCGCAGACATCGAGCGGAGATCTCGCAACCTCTGGGCCGACGCTTCACCGCCGCGGATATTTCCAGATGTGTAACGCCTCCGCCAGGCTTGCCGCATGCGCGAGCTGCTCGGACACGCCGAGGCGCTCGTACACCTGCCGCGTGTAGTCAAACGACTCAGGAAGCTCCGTCAAGGCAACCAGCCGCCGTGGCGCGAACGCGCCGGCCGCTTCCGCGATGTCGGTGATCCGAAGAATGTTCAGCAACGCCGGTCCTTGCCGGTGCGAACCGGGTGGCTCATGCACAATCACCTGACGCACACGCTCATCCAACAAGGCCGCGTACAGCGCGATAACGCCCATCTCACTCTTCCCGTAGAGCGATAGACCGTGGGCGGGAAGCTCCCGATCGGCGAGGGCCCACTCAATGGCGCGTAAGATGTCCCAGACCTGCATGGCGGCGACTGTACGCCCCACTGATCGACGTCAACTACTTTTGCCGGTTGGCGACAATTGTTCTTGCCGGTTCCCGATGTGGCCGAGGATGCGACGAACCTGCGGCCGGTTGATCTGACGACGGGTCGCTGCCGTCGTTCTTGGTCGTCTGGTTCTTCTGCTCTTCTTCCTTCTACAGCAAGAGGAATCGGCTGTGGGAATGTGGGAATCTCGCGTTCTGGGCGAGATTTCCAAGTCCCTGTGGGAACCGCTTTTGGGTTTCCACAGGACGTCATTTCCACAGTCGTCTTCGTCGTCGCACGACGCGAGCGAGTGCAACACAAGGGGATGCTGTACCCTTGCCGGCCTGGCGATCGTCGTTCCTGGCGCCTCCTGCGCGGTCGTGTTCTGAAGCGGCGAGTCATCTGATGGCCTCTGCCGCCGATCACCGGCGACGTTTGGGCACCAAGGGCCCCGGTGCTCGCCCACGTCGAGACGACCGGGGTGCCGGCGCCGGCGGCCGTGAGCGATCCGTGCGGTAACTCGGTACGTCGAACTCGAGGAGCACGGCGTGGTGCACGAGGCGATCGATCGCGGCGGCCGTGGCCATCTGGTCGCGAAAGATGCGGTCCCACTGACTGAAGATCAGATTGCTGGTCACCATCACCGAGCGGCGTTCGTACCGTTCGGCGAGGAGCGTAAAGAGCACTTCGGCTTCGTCGGGGCTCTGTTGCACATAGCCCAGATCGTCGAGCAGGATCACCTCGAAGAGATCGAGCTTCCGGAGGGCGCGCGGCAGGTCCAGATCCCGCTTCGCGCTGAGCAGCTCCTGCACCACCGCGTAGGCCGGCGTGAACAGCACGCTGTGGCCCGCCTCGACCAACGCGTGCCCCACGGCGCAGAGCGCGTGACTCTTTCCGACGCCAGGGAGCCCGAAGGCCAGGACATTGGTCGCGGTCTCGAGAAACGCGCCCGTGGCGAGCTCCTGCAACCGCTGCACGATCGGCAGCGGCAGCCGCCCGGCATCGAGGGTCTCGAAGGTCTTGCCCGGTGGCAGCCGGGCGGCTCGGCGCAACCGCGCAATGCGGCGCTGGCGCCGGGCTTCCGCCTCCGCCTCCAACACCTCGACCAACACCGGCACGGCCTCCTGGTGCCCGGCCTGCGTCAGTCGGGGCACCATCTCCTCGGCGGCGGTCAGCAGCCCGAAGGTGGTGAGTAACGCGGTCACTTGCGCCGTGGGCGGCGGGACGGTGGGCGTCAGCATCGGCCACCGCCCCCCAGCAGCGCATCGTACTGGGCGAGATCAGGCGCCGGGATCTGGATCACGGGGACGCGCGGCTTGGGCGGGGTCACGAGGGCCTGGACGCCCGCATAGTCGAAGGGCTGTTGGGCGTGGAGCAGGGCCGTCAGGATCGCCTCGACCTGCCGCTCGCTCGTCGTGGCCGCCAGCTGCAGCAGGCGCACGTACTCCACGTCGGCGCGCTCGCCATGCGTCACACCCAGCGCATCATACGCCTGGCGAAACGTGAGCGACGGAAAGAGCTCCTCCCGATAGCGATACCGCGCAAAGGCGCCGGGCTTGCGGACCAAGCTCCCGATGATGTGCCGGTAATCGATCCGATGCTCGGCCTGGCCCCGCACCCGCGGCATCGTGTCCATGAGCTGCCCGCGGTAGCGCACCTCCACCGTCGTCGAATGCTGCCGCGCCTCGACCGTGTGCCCGAGCAACCGCGCCGGGACCGAGTACGTCCGCCCGCCCACGCGGATGGTGCTCCAGCGACGCACGACGCACGTGAACGTCGTGTAATTCGGCACCGCGGCCGAGGGCAGCGGGCGCAGGTACGGCCGCTCCTCGGCGAGCCGGGAGGCGGCCGGCTCATTCCGCTTCCGCTCAATCACCTCGCGGATGAAGGCTTCATAGGCAACTTCGTCGACGAAGTCGGGATGCCCGCGCAGCAGTAGCGCCTGCTCCAGCGCGCTCTTGGTGCGGAAATGGGCTTGCTCGACGACGCCATTTTCGTGCGCTTCCCCCGGCTGGATCCGCGACGAGCGCAATCCGTAATGCGCGAGCACGCCGCGAAACCGCTCCGTCAGCTGCCGCCCGCCGCTGCGCTTCAGCTCGTGCGTCGCGGCCGACAAATTATCGTGGCGCACCACCGCCGGCACGGCGCCGAGCGTCCAGACCGCCCCCTGCAAGCCGGCCACGAGAGCTTCAAACGTCTCGCTGGCCGCCAGCGTGACGTACGTCCAGCCACTGAAGCTCAGGACCCACTCGAACAACAGATGGGGGAACGCCTCCCCCTGGATCGTGACGCCCAGATCGCTCGCCTGCGTGAAATCGAGGGCGCCCTCGCGGCCCGGGATGGCCGTTTGCTCGAAGTACGCCTCCACGTCCGGGCCGTGCTGCGCGCGCCAGTCCCGTACCCGCCGCTGCAACGTCCGGAGCTGGCCGGGCTGAAAGCGTCCCGGATACCGCGCGCAGAGCCAGTCGAACAGTGTCAGCGCCTGTAACCGCCCCAGCTCGTCGGCCGCCAACCGGGGCTCGACCTCCGTCGCCCAGATGTCCGCGAACGGATCCTCGCGGGTCCGCCACGTCCGCGGCGCCTTCGTCACCGATGACAGCGGCCCCGCTTGCCAGCGCCGCGCCGTGCGCTCGCACATCCCGGCCGCCGCGGCGGCCGCCTCCAACGTTTTGCCGTCCATCCGCTTCTCCCTCAACCGCCGTACCTGCGCGTCCGTGACCAATCCGTTCTCCTGGGGAAAATGGACAGTCTCGCACGTCACCTCGGCGGTCAGCGGACCGGCAAATCTAATTGTCGTTGGCCGGCAAATCTAATTGTCGTTGATCA
>WHTT01000137.1 GCA_009377605.1 Luteitalea sp. | reverse complement strand
GCCCCAGTGGGCGATATCGATGTGGTGGACGCCCCAGCCCGTAATCATGCCGGCTCCGAACTGCTCGCAACGCAACCAACCCGGCCGGTCATTGATATCCGTTTGCGAGTGCACCCGGTCTTCCGTGTAATACACCTCCGGCGTGGAGCCAAGCCACATGTCGTAGCTCAGATGTGGAGGAACAGGCATCTTCTCCGTATTTCCTCCGGGGGGATCTCCCGGAAGGCCGACCTCGACATTCCGAAGCTCACCGATCCGTCCATTCCGCACCAACTCGCACGCCTTCTTGAACTGCGGCCACGGATGCACCGAGCGCTGCTGGCTGCCGAGTTGAAACGCCACGCCAGCCTTCCGCACCGTATCGCTCATCATCCGGCCTTCTTCAATCGTCAGTGACGTCGGTTTCTGAAGATAGATGTGCTTGCCGGCCAGGGCCGCCTGCATCGCCGGCTGCGCATGCCAGTGATCGGGTGTGCTGATGATCACCGCATCGAGATCCTTATTCGCGAGCATCTCCCGGTAATCGCCGTATGTCCTGACGTCTATGTAATTCGCCTGTCCTTTCTGTTCGGCGTACCACTTCTTGATCCAGGCCGCGCCTTGCTGCGCCCGCTCGCTATCCACATCACTCACGGCGATAACCCGAACCGCATCGTATTTCAAGGTTTCCGGGAGGTCATGAGTGCGGGCTATCCGGCCAAAGCCGATCTGGCCAATACTGATCTTGTTACTCGGTGCAGTCTGTCCGAAGACGGAAGCGGGGACAATCGTAGGAAAGGCCGCCCCCGACAGGAGGACAGCGGAGCCTGCAGCCGTATTCTTCAGAAAGAGTCGCCTCGAGTGCTTTTCTCGCTTCTTCTTCATGGTAACTCTACCCGGCACGGCTTCCCTTCGCGGAACGGCAGCTCCGTGAGGGCCGTGATCATGAGATGGTTCGGGACAGACGATGAGCTGGCCTCCCACGTGGGCTCCGTGCCGCCCCACCGACGCTACTGCAATGACATGTCAATATGATGATACTCGACGCCGTCAAGGCTGGCTTCGCTCGGCCCCGCTCCGGGGGATTAGCGCCATTGGCCGCGCCTGGCCGGACCGAGGTCGCCCCGACTCCCCGGAAGCGTGGCTCGTCACCGTCGCACGCAATGCGCACCGCGATCGTGCTCGACGCGCCGCGCGCGAGGACTTGCACGGGGAACCCCTCGAGGTGCTCGCGCAGATAGAGCGTTGGCTGGCCAAGCTCGAGGCGAGTCGGCAAACATGACGAACATGAGGAAGAAGACGAACGCGAGCGCCGTGGCGCTGTTCTGGAGCCTCGCCGCCGACCTCATGTCCGAGCACGCGAGGGTCGTCGAAAGCACCATCATGAACGGCCGCTGCCTGCGGGTCGGTAAAGAGTTTCTCGCGCTCGTCGACGACAAGGGCTCCGGGCTCGTGGTGATGCTCTCGAAGAAGCGCGTCGAGGAGCTCCTCGCCTCCGGTGTGGGGCAGCCGTTTGCGCCCGCGGGCAGAGTCTTCAAAGAGTGGGTTTCCGTGCCGAAGCCGGACCGCCGGAGGTGGCGCTCGCTTCTGCAGGAGGGTGTGGTCTCACGACTTGCTGACGAACACGGCGACGACTGACTGCTGCGGTTTCGGGAACGCGGAACCTTCGGCCTGGATCTGACGCCTCTCTCCTTGGCAATCTACAAACAAAGGTATTGACCTAACCATAGCCGCACGTAAAGTTAGGCAGATGGCTAACAAATCTCGTAACGGGGCGTCGACCCAACCGAATTGCCAGCCTCTTGCCGCGCCCAGTTTTTCTCGGCCCTCCCTGAGACGCCGAGTGCCGGCACGCTGAAGAGTAGACATGAAGGCGGTCTCCCGCGCACGCGCAGCGGTGCCGCCGGCGGGGCGTGATCACGGGTGCCGCGCGTCCCGGTCGGCCGCGTGGCAACACCACAGGCGGCGCTCACGTGTGGCGACCGGCCGAGCTCCGTGAGCTCGGCGGCGGTCAGGCGCCGCCCGTGGTGTTACCCTCTCGCGCAGATCACGCGGCCTCCAACGGGACGGCGCTGGCACCCGTGATCACGCCCCGCCGGCGCTGACCCGCTTCATCGTCGCGCACCGTGCGCGTGACAGGTCGTAGCATGTGTGAGCGTGTGATGACGCCCTGGCGCCCGCCACGAGCCGCCGGCTCGCCGGTCGTCGAGGACACTCGTCGAGCAACGCGCCGGGCTGGGCCCGGTTCAACCGCCACCTCCGACGCCGCTTTCGCTACCAGCGCGTAGCCTGACCGTTCGGCGCTCTTGCCCGCTGAGCAACCTCACATCGCGCGTCAACATCAGTACAGGCACCTCCGGCTCGCCTTCCGCAACGTCACAGGACACCGGCGCCCAGCCGTTTCCGGGAGGATTGAGAAAGATTGGGCGCGGCAAGACACGTCCGCCGCGATGGAGGGCAGCGCCGGCAGGCGTGGTCGCGGGTGCCGCGCCCGCCCCGTTGGAGGCCGCGTGATCCGCGACGGGGGTAAAACCACGTGCGAGGCCAGACGGCCGCCGAGCTCACGGAGCTCGGCGGGTCGCCACACGTGCGCGCCGCACATGGTTTTTCCACGCGGCCGACCGGGGCGGCGCCGGCACCCGCGATCACGCCTGTCGGCGGTACCGCCGCACGCCTGACGCTGACTGCCCTGTTGACTCCTCAAGGAGCGGGACTCGACGCTTCGCGGACGGTCGAGAAAACTGGGGGCGGCAAGATTGCCAGCCAGCCTTGACTTCAGCTGCAGCGGCGTACGATGATGTCACTCGCCCTGCTCAGAGAATCCTGACGCATGAACCTCCCGTGGAGACCGCCGGCCCCCGCGCGCGTGCGCCTCTTGGTGGGCGTGATGACGGCGGCTGCGTTGCTGGGCCACGGAACCAACCCGCCCGGCCTCGGACGGTTCGGTCTGCACGTCACGGTCGAGGCTCAGGCGGCGCAAGCGCCTTCGCACCCCAGACCGCCAGACACCGCCTTCGCGGTGTATCCGGCCGTTCCTGATGGTCCGCGCATCACGGCGTACCTCCGCGCGCAATTGGACCGGGCCTGGCGCCAGGACCGGACGCGGCAGGCACGGTTCGACGCGGTGACGACCGAGGCCCAGCTCCTCACGCTGCGGCAGAAGATCGAGCAGTCGATGCTCGACGCGATCGGCGGGCTGCCCGAGACCCGCACACCGCTGAACGCCCGCATGGTCGGCACCGATCAAATGAACGGGTACCGAATCGAGCGCGTGATCTTCGAGAGCCTGCCAGGGCTGCACGTGACCGCGCTAGTGTACGTGCCCGATGCTCCCGCGGCAGCGCCCGCCAGACGGCCCGCCGTGCTCTTGGCCTGCGGACACTCACCGCTCGGAAAAGCATTCGCCAACTATCAGCGGATGGCCGGCCGTCTCGCGCGACTCGGCTTCATCGTGATCGGCTGGGATCCCATTGGTCAGGGCGAACGCAGCCAGTTCTGGGACGCCGCGCGTGGGACGACACGCTACGACCTGGTGTGCGGCGAGCACGCGGTGCTCGGGAACCTGGCAACACTTGCCGGGGCCAACCTCGCGCGCTGGATGATCTGGGATGGCATGCGCGCGCTCGACTACCTGCTGACACGACGCGATGTGGACCCGGCACGCATCGCAATCACCGGCACGAGCGGCGGCGGTTTCCAGTCGGCCTGGATTGGCGCGCTCGACAAACGGATCCGCGTGATTGCGCCTTCGGCGTTCATCTCGTCATTGCCGATGCGCATGGCGAATCGCATCTTCGAAGATCCCGTCAGTGATCCCGAACAGGATCCTCCGACGCTGGTCTCAGCTGGGGTCGACCACGCGGGCCTGCTGCTGGCAGCCTATCCGCGCCCCCTCCACGTCGCCGCCGCCGTTCAGGATTTCTTTCCCATCGAAGGCACGCGCCTGACTGTGCGTGCCGTGCGTGCGCTCTATGCACGCTTCGGCCACGGCGATCGCGTCGCGTTCGCCGAGGGGTATCACAAACACGGCTATTCGGACGAGAACCAGGCCTCGGCGTTTGCGTTCATCGGACGCGTCTTCAACCTGCCCACTGCCGACACGCTTCCCGATGTGTCGATTTTGCCGCCGGAGCGCCTTCAGTGCACAAAGACGGGCCAGGTCCGTCAGGAGCTGCCCGGCCGCGGACTGCCCGAGATCATTCGCGAGTATTACGACACGCGCCGGCTCAGTCACCGGCTCGACCTCTCGGCGCTCTACCGCGAGGCGACGCGTGACGACGCTGCCGATCCGGCGACACGCACGTGGACCGTCGCACCGGATCGTGGCGAGAGCACCCCGCGCACGATCGCGTGGACGCTGGCGGGCTCCTCCACGTGGGAGGGTGTCACGATCGATCGCTATCGGCTGCGGCATGACCAGCGGCAGGAGATTCCGCTGTTGCACTTCCGCGCTGCCGATTCCGCCACGGCGCGCCGCGTCCTGTTCCACATCGATCTCCGCAGCAAAGCGACTGGGGCCTCGTGGGATCGCATTCGAGCCGCACTAGCCGATGGGATGGACGTGGTCAGCTTCGATCTGCCTGGCACCGGCGAGTCGCGCATGCGGTACCGAGTGGCCACCGAGGAACATATGACGTCGCTCTCCGACCTCGCGCTAAGCGATCACCCAGTCGCGAGCGTGCTTGCCAACCATGCCTACAACGGACTGCTGACGGGTCGTCCCTACCTGATCGACGCACTCGAAGCCATCGACATCGCCCAGCACTTCGCGCGCACGCATCTTCGCGCGACGTCGCTCGCCATCACCGGCGCGGGTCAGGCTGCCACCTTGGCCTCGGCGGCTTCGACCGTCTGGCCGTCGCTCGTGCTGGTCGTCGCCCCGGACGGCGAGCGTTTCGACTGGCGTGCGGCCATCGAGCGGTCAACGGAGATCTGGCCGGTGCACTACCTGATGCCCGGCGGCGCCTACCTGCAACTGGCGCCGGCGACCGCCGCGCCGGCTCCGCCCGGGGCGCTGTAGACATCAAGGACCACGAACATCAAAAGGTCACGCGCACGCCGAGCGTGATGCGGCGCCCCTCTGCAAAGTTTTCGGCGCTCGTGATCTCGTTCATCGTGTTCATCACGCCGTCTTCGGTCAGGCCGTCGATCAGATAAGGCGAGAGATTCAACATGCCTGACCACGGAGTAATCAGGAACTGCGGATGGTTGAACAGATTGTCGAACGTGGCCCGGAATTCGGCGCGCATGCCGCGTGTGCGGACGATGTCCTTGTAGAGTCCGAGGTTGGCCACCCACGTTCCTGGCCCGGTGATGATGCCGCGCTTCGCGTTGCCCGTGGTCCCCTCGGCGGGCAGCGCAAAGGCCGCCAGGTTGTACCACTCCTCGGGCCGGCGTGGGCCCTTGGGATCTCTGATCACGTCTGGCTTCCAGGCCTCGCCGAAGCTGTTGTTCGTGTCGTAGGCTTTCCCGGTGTTGGCGGGGAACGTCGGGTCGGTGCCGTAACTGAAATAGGGCGTGAGGAACGCGCCTGTGCGGGCTTGAAAGATGGCCGAGACGGTCCAGCCACCGGCCAGGGCGTCCGCCCAGGGCGGCATCGACGAGAGATACGAGCGCAACCGGCCGATCGGAACGTCCCACACGGCGTTGGCCACGACACGATGGCGCGGGATGTTCGGATCGGGCCCGCGGTCCTCTTCGATGTCGTAGGGGTTGTACTGCACCACGCCGAGCGACGAGTTGCCGAGGTCCGGCGCGTTCGAATCGGAGTACGACAGCGTGTAGGCCGTCTGGAACTGCAGGCCGCGAAGCAGCGGCCGGCGCACCTCGAGCTGCAAGGCATCGAACCGGCCACTGCCGGCGTTCAGCACCATGTTGAGGAAGTTGCCGAGGTTCGGGTACGGCAGTCGCAGGCGGTCCTCAGGGTCGTCGGGATCGAAGAACTGGGTGCTGGGCGGCACGGTGTTGATGTCGCGGTTCACCAGCAGCTTCCGCATTCGGCTGCCCATGTACGTGGCGCGCACGCCGAGGTCGCCGAGAATCTCGCGTTCCAGCGTGATGTTGTACTGGACCACTTCGGCGCTCTCCAGGCTCGGATCGACGCCGTTGACGCCGAAGCCCGGGCTCGTGATGAGGCTCCCGGTGGAGAAGGCCTCGTGGTAGTCAGGGCTCTCGCGGCGAACGCTGTATCGGAACGGGTTGCGCGACAGCGCGTCGCGAATCCCCTGCGCGGCCTGCGTCGGATAGAACAGGCCCACGCCGCCGCGCAGCACCGTCCTGTTGGACTCATCGAGGCGGTAGGCAAACCCCACACGCGGGCTGACGTTGTTGGTGTCGTTCTTGACCAGCGACCGGCCGACTCCCAGGTCGCTGGCCACGATGGTGGGCACGGTTTCCTGTGCTCCGGGACCGAGGAAGTTGAAGATCTCCGGATTCGGCAGGATGAAGCTGCCGGTCTCCTGCTCGAAGTTGATCAACACATCGTTCTTCTCGACGAAGTTGCCGAGCACCTCGTAGCGCACGCCGAGAAACAAGGTCAGGCTCGTGTTGACCTTCCAGTCGTCCTGGACGAAAATCGCGAACTCGTTCGAGGTCGCCTCGAGCGGGGCACCACCGCGCGTGTTGACCTGCTGGAACGACTCGTAGGGTAGGCCCAGCAGGAAGTCCGAGAACGCATTGCCCGTAAACGACCCGTCGAAGCGATATTCGCCGCTGCCTTCGTTCGCGCCGGCCGAGAAGCCGTCGAGCACGCTCGTGTGCGCGAACAGGCCACCGACCCTCAGGGAGTGGCGGGTTGTCACCCAAGAGAACGTGTTGGCCAGCGAGAACGAGTCGGTCTTGATGTCGCGCAGAGAATTCTGCCGCTGGTCGCGGATGATCGACGGCATGTTGTCGCCCTGGAAGTTGTACGACTGATACCCGACTCGGTTTCGGCCGGCCTCTGGGACCTCGAAGCCGAAGCGATCGGCCATTTCTCCCGCATTGAACAGGCTGCGGCGGTTGCTCCGATCGCGGTTGAGACCGACTCGCAGCTCGTTGAGCACGCTCGGACCGAAAATATGTGTCCAGCTCGAGGCGAGCGTACGCCCCGTCACGCTGCGATCCTGAAACCCGAGCTGCGGGTAGAGCGCGTTCTCCAGGGTGGTTTCCGGATCGGCGCGCTGCCAACTACCGCGCACGAAGACCGAGCTATTGTTCGCGAGCTCGTGGTCGACGCGGAGATCGTAGCGGTGCCGCTGGTTGCCGGGGTTGATGGGGACGCGGTAGCGCCCGTAGCCGTTGGCCAATGGTGTCTGGTTCGGCGCAGGGTAGAAGAAGTCCATGACGGCCTGGCTGCCGGGGTCGAGACGGTTGGCCGGAATGACGTTGTCCTGAAAGGGCTGGCCGGTGAGCGGATCGCGGATGACCAGCGGCGTGTTCGAGAAGTCGCCGTTGCGCATGGCTTCGGTCGGCACCGTGGCGAAGTTGCTGAACGCCGAGCTCTTGCTCGTAAACCCGTCATACGCCCCGAAGAAGAACGTGCGGTTCTTGAGGATGGGGCCACCGAGCGATCCTCCCCATCGTTGCAGGTTGGTATCGAGCGTGGGATCGCTCCGCTCCAGTCCTTCTAGCGCCTGTGTGAACGTCCGCGCATTCAGCTCGTTGGCGTTGACGTCGAAGAAGCCGCTCCCGCTGTACCGACCCAGCCCGCGCCGGGTGGTGACCACGACGCCCGCCAGGCCGCCGTACTCGGCGCTGTAGGAGTTCGACAGCACCTTGATCTCGGAAATGGCGTCGATGTTGGGTGACGAGCTCCCCACGTTGCCGAAGATGCCGCCGGTCGACCGCTGACCGTCCTGCACGAACGACACACCGTAGGTACGGCCGCCGAGAAACTGGAACCCGCTGCCGGCCATGTCGCCGACGACGTTCGGGTCGAGATACAGGAAATCCTGGAACTCGCGGCTGGTTCGGGGCAGGGTCTCCAACTGCTCTGCGGTCACCGTGCCGCTGATGGCCTGGCTCTCGAGTTGGATGGCGCCGGCGCGAGCGGTGACCGTCACCTCCTCCTGCCCGGCGCCAACTTCCAGGGTCGCGTCGGCGCGGGTCGTTTCGCCGGCCCGCAGGAGGACACCGCTGATCTGCACGGGCGTGAACCCAGGAGCCGAGATCTCGAGACGATAGCTGCCCGCCCGCAGATTCACTGCCTCGAAGTTTCCCACGGCGTTCGTCTCGACCACACGCGGCACGCCCGTGTTCTCATCGGTGATGAGGACTGCCGCGGCAGGCACCACCTGCCGTTGCGGGTCGAACACCGTGCCGCGGACGGTGCCGAGCGTCGACTGGGCCGCCGCGAGGGCGGGGACGACGATCACCATCAGCGACACCGCGAGCTGCCGCCAATGGACAGGCCCCGCTGGTCGATTGTTCACGCCAGCGTAGCGCCAGCAAAACCCAGGGCTCACCGACATAGCGTGTCCTCCTGAGGGGCGCTGGTCCGTTAGCACCTTTGCGCACCTGATAAGAGCAGGGTGGGCATTGTGATGCCCTTCGTTCTGATTGTCAATACACGTTCTGCCTGGCAATATGCATTCGCCAGCCGTGCTTGCGTCGATCTCTGATACGCTGAGGCCCTGTCGTTGATAAGGACGAATGACGCCGTGATGAGGCGAACATCCCTCACATACGTCGGGTCGACGTAATTCTTCAGGTTCGTCCAGGACGGGAAGCCGAAAAGCGTGGACGGCACGAGCCGCTCGTTGGGATTCGCAAGCCCAAACTCAAGCTGCAACGACGCTGATCCGGGCCCTCCGCGAGCGAGGCTTTCGGCGGATCACGATCTCGATATCCTGATCGAGCGCGGTCAGCAGGTTCATCAGGCGTTCGACGGAGAAGCCCGCGAGCTTGTAGTTTCGGAGCGCGGAGATCTTCGGTTGCGTTACTCCAAGCACCTCCGCGGCCTCGCCCTGAGACAGCTTGCGTTGTTCGAGCACTTGATTGAGCGCATACGCCAGCCGCAGCTTTGCCTGGCGCTCGGCCGCATCCGGATATCCGAGATCTGCAAAGACGTTCTTCGTGCCGCGAACGATCGCGGTGTCGCGATCAACGTTTCGCCTTGCCATAGTGTTCCTCGTAATCCTTGGTGGCCGCCTTCAAGCGCTCGGCCACGAGGTCGACGTCCTTTTTGGCAGTCCGAATGCCGGAAGGAGACTTCTTCTGAAACGCATGGAGGACGTAAACTGCTTTCTCGAATCGAACGCTGTAGATGGCTCGATACGCGTTCCCCTCATGCGACGCAACGATCTCCAGCACGCCCGGCCTGAGCCCCTTCCATGGCTTTGCGGTCGGAGCCGTTCCGCCAAACTGCGCGATGCCGAGGGCGTTTCCCATGTCATCCTTTACCGCAGCCGGGAAGCTGAGAAAGTCGCGCTTCGAAGACCCAACCCAATGCAGCGGCCTTTCGTCGGCAGCCAGGACACGGTGCACTGGCTGATTATCCCAGTTGTGGGATATCGACGCAAGCGACTGACGTTCCGTCAACGTCCGCCAAAACCCTGCTAATACTGTCGATGCGCTGACGTGCTGGTCGCAGCGTTCAACCGCGCCGACATGGTCGAGTGGCTGCTCGCGCACGGCGCGTCACTCGACGCCCGCGACTGGTCAGGCCTGCGTGCGCTCGACATCGCGCGGGCCATGCACGCGGACGCGAGCGTCGCCGTGCTCGATCAAGCCGGCTCCGGCGCTCACTGAGCACACCTCCCTGTTGCCGACGCGCCCTCGCGAGTAAGATGAGGGACGCGTCGCGCGTCCTATCCCGCCCGGGCGTCACGCGAGAACACAGGGAGTATCCATGACAGCACATCGACGGCCCGTGGTCCGCCTCGTTCCCCTTCTGCTCGTCCTGACGCTGGCCGGCCCCGGGCTCCTGGCCCAGAACGCCCCCGCGCCGGGCTCGCTCCCCACGCCTGACCGCTTCTTCGGCTTTCAGATGGGCGCCGATCGCAAGCTCGCGCGCTGGGACAAGATCGTGGAGTACTACCACCTCCTCGCGAAGCAGAGCGATCGCATGCAGGTGGAGGTGATGGGCCAGTCCACCGAAGGCCACCCGTTCCTCGCCCTCTACATCTCGTCTCCCGCCAACCTCGCGAAGCTCGATCGCTTGCGGCAGATCAATGCCACGCTGAGCGATCCGCGCGGCGTCGCCGAGGCCGAGATCAAGAAGCTCGCGGCCGAGGGCAAGGCCGTGATCGTCCAGTCCATGGGCCTGCACTCGACGGAGGTTGCCTCGGCGCAGATGGCGCCGGAGCTGATGTACGACCTGCTGACACGCGACGATGACGAGACGACGCGCATCCTGGACAACGTGATCGCGATCATGATCCCCTGCTTCAACCCGGACGGGCAGATCATGGTGACCGACTGGTACAACAAGTACGTCGGCACGGAGTACGAAGCGGCGGGCCTGCCCTGGCTCTATCAGAAGTACGTGGGCCACGACAACAACCGCGACGCGTTCCAGACCAACCAGGTGGAGTCGCAGCACGCGGCAAAGATCCTCTTCCGCGACTGGATTCCGCAGGCCTACGTCGATCACCATCAGATGGGCGCGTACGGCGCGCGCATCTACGTGCCGCCCTACGCCGAGCCGATCCGGCCCGGCGGCGACCCGCTCGTGTGGCGCGAGATGAGCTGGTACGGCGGCCACATCGCCTACAAGGAAGAAGAAGCCGGCAAATCGGGCGTCGTGAACGCGGCAATCTATTCGGGCTGGGGCCACATGGGGTTCCACTGGATCACGCCGTTCCACAACATCGCCGGCATGCTCACCGAGTCGGCGAGCGCGCGGCTCGCCACGCCGCTCTTCCTGCATCCCGATCAGCTCAGCGGCGGCGCACGCAACCTGCCGGAGTACGAGCCCCAGACGACGTTCCCGAATCTCTGGCCGGGCGGCTGGTGGCGCGTGCGGGACATCGTCGAGATGCAGAAGATCGCCGCCTGGGCAACGCTGGACGTCGCCGCGCGGCACCGCGAGACCGTCCTCTGGAGCGCGTACCTCAAGGCGAAGCGGCAGACCGAGCGCGGCGCGGCGGGCGAGACGTCCGCGTACATCGTGCCTGCCGCCCAGCACGATCCGCTGACGGCGACGAAGATGATCAACAAGCTGCTCGATCAGGGGATTGAGGTGCACCGCGCCGCGGCGGAGTTCGTGGCCGACGGGCGCGTGTACGGCGCGGGCTCGTTCGTCGTCTCGATGGCGCAGCCGAAGATGGGCGTCGTGCGCTGGCTGCTCGGCCGGACGTTCTATCCCGACAACACCTATACGCGCGATCGCGACGGCAACCCGATCCGGCCGTACGACATGAGCACGGACACGATGACCGAGTTCATGGGCGTCGGCAGCGATCCGGCCGCCGAGCCGGTCAAAGCGGATCTCGTGAAGCTGACCGCGCACGTGCCGCTTCCCGGCGCCGTAGCGGCAGACGTCTCCACCTGGTCGCTCGACGGGCGGTTGAACGACAGCTACAAGGCCGTCAACCTGCTGCTGGCGAAGGGCGGCGCCTCGTCTGGCCTGAGCGTGCGCCGCGTCGCGGGCGCAACGGGCACCACAGGGACCGTGGGCAGCGCCAGCGCCACCGGCGCCACGCGAACGGACGCCGGCAACGGCCTCCGCGCCGGCGACTTCATCGTCAGCGGCGCCCAGGCCGGCCTGCTGAAGGAGATCGCCGCCGAGACCGGTGTGGAGTTCGCCCCCGTGAAGGGCGAGGTCCCCGACGCCTACGCGATCCGCACGCCGCGCGTGGGCATGTACCAGCGCTACTACGGCGGCAACATGGACGAGGGCTGGACGCGCTTCATGCTGGAGATGTTCGCGTTCCCCTACACGTCGATCAAGGACGCGGACAT
>WHTT01000136.1 GCA_009377605.1 Luteitalea sp. | reverse complement strand
GAGGGGACATTTCTATTTCGCTAAGAACGGGGACATTTCTATTTCGCCTTGACAGAGGCAAAATTGTTGGCAACATTTTGTCGGAATGGCAATGAGGCCAATTTCTGAACGACGTCATCAATGAATCTGTTCGAGCCAAGTGATCGGTAGTCACTTCTGGCAATGGACTATCTTGTGTGACGCTCGACGTGGTCGAGTACGCGAGCGCCTGAAGGCTGGTGGTTGATGGTCAGGTGAGACAGTCTCAACGTTGTTCGTCGAGCGGGACGACCAACGGCGCGCTCAGCCACGCACTCAATCGTTGCAGCGACGCGCCACGCGGCGTGCGGTGGATGCGTTGTGCGTCGGATGCCTGCTCGAACGCTCGCGTGAAGTCCCCTTGCTCGAGCGACTCCCGTGCCGCTTCACGCAGCCGCCAGGCCTTCGCGGCCAACCGCATCAACGGCTCGAGATCCGCCCCACACCGCGAGCAGAGGCGCGCACCTCGAAAGCGCGCTCGGCAGACCGGGCAGTGAGGGGCGACGCTCACTCAGGATTGCCCTCGACGAAGAACAACAACTCACGGAGCGCAGCGGTCGTTGCCTGTAGCTTGTCGGCGCTTCCAGCGTCGATGGCAGCCTGGATCCGCTCGTGGAGCGCGATCGCTTCCTCGCGATCCTCCGCGTGCATCCGATCGAACAGCCGCCGCGAGCGTTCCACCAGGGCGTGCGCGTGCATGGCGCCGCGGCGCAGGGCGGGCTCATCGACACCGGTCGTCGAGCCGGGTCCGCTGCCACGCGCAGCAGCGGTGACGTCGAGAGCCTCTGCGTCAAGGTCGCGGGAGGTCCACGCATCGTCCTCCTGCTCCTCGACGACGGGGCCGCGCCGTTCGTACAGCTCTCGAATGCGCGCCTGCCCGGCGGCGATTTCTTCCGCACTCTTCGCGCGGAGCGCATTGGCAATCGTGATGTGCTTCGACTTGCCCGTTTGCTTCTCCACGGCCGTGACCTCCAGAATGCCGTCGAGATCGAGGCGCATGCGGCAGAGCACCTCGTTGGGCCCGTCGGTAGGCGTCAGACCCTCCACGTGGAAGTCTCCAACCACGATATTCTTCAGGGCGTCCTCATCGTCTCCTTGATACACGTGGACGTCGACGTCGGTCTGATAGGGATAGCTCGTCGCATACCGTTCCGTGCGCGTCAGCGGCAACGGCGTGTTCCGGCGGATGATGGGACGATAGCAGTGGGGATATGGCACGCCACCACGATCGCCCAGGTAGGAGATGCCGAACGAGTAGGGCGACACATCGACCAGAACCCGTTCGACGGTGTGACCCGCCAGACGCGAGGCGAGCACGCCCGCCCCAAGCGCCACGCAGAGATCCGGGTGGACGTCCTGGCGGGGGTCGAGGCCGGTGTGCTCGTTCAGCAGCTGGGCGACGAGCGGCATGCGCGTCGATCCGCCGACGAGCAGCACGGCGTCGAGATCGCGCGGCGTCTTGCCGGCGTCCTGAAGCGCCTTCGACGCGCTGTCCAACGTCGGCTCGACGAGCGCCCGTGTCAAGCCTTCGAGCTCCTCGCGCGACATGTCCATGTCGAGGTGCAACGGTGTTCCCTCCGCGGTGACGAGCGCTTCCTCACGAATGGTCACGTACGGCTCGAAGCTCAGTTTTCTCTTGGCCTCCTCGGCAGCCCACCAGAGCCTCGCCATGGCCGCGGTGCCGCCTCGGAGCTCTACGCCATGCTTGTCCAGAAATGCCTGCGCGAGATGCGCGGCCAGCACATCGTCGACGTCGTCACCACCGAGCCTCGTGTTCCCATGACTGGACAGCACCTCAGTGACGTCGCCTTCGATCGTGACGACCGAGACGTCGAAGGTGCCGCCACCAAAGTCGTAGATCAGCACCGTGTGGCGTGATCCGTCACCGTACCCATACGCGAGGCTTGCAGCCGTCGGCTCGTTCAGAATGCGCACCACCTCGAGACCGGCGAGGGCGCCCGCTTCGCGCGTGGCGTTCCGCTGCGCATCGGAGAAGTACGCAGGAACGGTGATGACCGCCTTCTCAGGACGTTGGCCAAGCGCGCGATGAGCCCACTCGACGAGCTCCCGCAGGATCAACGCCGAGACCTCTTGTGGCGTCAGCGCACGGTCGCCCAGCGCCACCGTCTCCTGGCTGCCCATCTGCCGCTTGATGCTGCGAATCGTGCGTTCTGGATACAGCGCCTGTTGGTTGCGCGCGGGCTCACCGACGAGCAGCTCTCCGGAAGCCGAGAGCCCGACGACCGACGGAAGCATACTGGTCGCGCCGATACTCAGGACGCGGACCTCACCATCCATGAACGCGGCGATCTCCGAGTTCGTTGTCCCCAAATCAATGCCCACCACCAGATCGCTCATGTCGTGCGTCCCTCGGCTCGCGCGGCCGCGACCTTGACCTCGGCCGGTCGAATGACCTCGCCGCTCCACTCGTACCCGGTTCGATAGACTTCGAGCACGGTCCCTTCCGGAACGAGGTTCGATGCCTCTTTCTCGATCGCGTTCATGCGCCTGGGATCGAACGGTTCCCCTTCGCCACGAATCAGATGCGTGTTGAGCTCGTCGAGCGCTTGGTCGAGGCGCTCGAGGCCGAGCTCGTAGCCCCTCGTCAATGCGGCCAGCGTCTCGCCCGGCACATCGTCGCCCAACGTGGCCACGGCGCGCGCGAGCCAGCGGCGCGCCCGGCGTGTCGAGAGGTCTTGACTGACGGCGCGTACTGAGTCGAGGCCGCGCGTGAGGCGATCACGCAGATCGACGAGCGCGCCGACAACGTGGCGACGGCACCGGCGCTCGATGTGACGTTCGAGCTCGACCTCGCGTTCGCGAGACACGGCGCCACTCTCTTCGGTGAGTCGGTTGACCTGGACTTCCAGCGTGTGCTGAAGCGTTTGGAATGCCCGCCCCTGGAGCTTGACCTCCTGCGCGAGCGTGGTCATCGCGGCCCGCAGCGTGTACGCGTCGCTCGACTGATCCGCGGGCGCGTCGCGATGCGGGTCATCGGTCGTCAGCGCCGTCAAGATGTCCGCCTCGATCCCGTTCGGGGGATCCTCAGCGGACAGCACCTCGTCCAACCAGGTTTCGAACCGGCGGACGATGTCATTCCGGTTCATGTGGCGAGGCTCCTGCGAGGACCGGTCATTGACCTTTCAGGACGTCCAGCCATGGCCCCGGCCCGACGAACCGCCGCTCCGGCGCGTGTCGGGCAAAACGTGCAGCCAGCGACAGCGTCGGATCCACGGAGAACAGCCGATGGTGCAGACGTCGCCGCGGATCGCACAGCGTCTCGTAGGCATCGCGAATCCGCTCGAACTCCTCGGGCGACCGGTCGGGCGGGCATTCCCGGACTCTCCGCAGATACGCTGCACGGATCTCCTCATCGGTCGCTTGGTCGGGGACGCCCAAGATCTCTGCGGGCTCCATTACCACCGCCTTCCCTTCTTACGTCTGCGCTTCGGCCGTGGCGGCTCGTTCAGTGGGTCGGCCATGAACTCCTCGAGCGATTGGCCGCGAGCGGCAGCCTCTTTGGCCACTTCGATGAATATCTCCGCGATTGCAGGTGGCATGCCCGGTGGGATGTCCATGTCGAACGGGTCATCCTCTTCGTCAAGCTCCTCGAATGGATCGACGCCCTCGCCGCGCCTCCGCCGGCACACGGCACACTGGCACGGCGCACCAAGGAGGTCGTCATAGCTTGGCCCTGAGTGACTGCCTCGTGGCGGTTTCCGTGCGGCCTTTTCCCGCCCGAGCACATCACGTGCCTGATCGAGCGTCAGCGGCAGCGCACCGTCGAAACCTGCGAGCGTTCGACACAGCTCCACGGCGTTCTCGACGAGCTCCGTTTCGCGAGCATGGCGCGCCAGCTCCGCCGCAGCCGAGGCGCACACGAGACAGCGGTCCGGTTCAGGCAATATCACCGAACGCGCGCGGAGGAACAGGAATCCCGGATCCGTCGCACCGCCTCGCTCGAGGCCCGCTGCGGAGGCCGCGTATGCGAGCTCGAGATGATCGGCCTGGCATGCGGCTTCGCCCAGCACGTGAAGCTGGACGACATCGAGCAGGTGTTGGCTCTCCGTGAGTTGCCGCGCAACCTCCGTCAGCCAGGCGCGCGGCACCTCCAGTGGTACGCCCACATCAGCGCAGAGCACCGCGACACGGGCCACTGCCATCGGCATGGACGACCGCTCGCGTCGCGCCGGCCTGCCAAGCGGCCATCGCTGTTGGACTGCGCGCTGCTTCGAGGCGGACGCCAGACTGAAGATCAGCAGCGCCGCCGCCCCTTCACTCTGCAGCGCATGTTCGACCTCGGCTCGCGCGACATCCACCGCGTCTGTTTGGCCACAGGCCGCGCTCGTCACCGTGCGCAGCGCCGCTACGATGGCGGGCCGGTCCCCCTGCTGCGCCTGTGGAAGCGCCGCCCCCGCGCCGACATCATCCGCGGCCAAGTGCGGCTTCTTGCGCTCGAGATGTCGGAGCGCGCTCTTCACCAGAATGCGGAACCGCGCGTCACGCACCTCCGCGTGGAGGCCGTCGATCTGCTCCGTCTTGGTCAGGTAGCCGAGCGCCAACTTGAACGCGCCGCGAGCTTCAGTCGCGCGAAGCAGATGCACGAGCGGCTCGATGTCGCGTGAACGCAGCTTGTGCCAGGCCTCCGCCACCCGCTCGGCCTGGGCGTCGGATCGCCGGGCCGCCCATTGCATCCACTGCGAGAACGCGGCTGGATGCGGGTCGAGCGCACAGGCGCGTTGATACATCTGCTCCGGGTACAAATACGAGAACGTCTCGCCAGTCTTCTTGGCCTTCGCCTCGGCCGACCATTGAAGCTCCTGGAGAAGATCGTCGGGCAGTTGCTGGAGCAGGCCCGCAATGCGCAGCGCGAGCGCAGCCGCCTCGGCGCCGTTGACCGCAAACCACCCCTCCTTGACCGCCGCCTGCTTGAACTCCTCCCAGAGGTGGCAGGCCAGCGAGATCTTCTCCGGATCCCGCGCCTCCTCCATCGCGCGGGCGAACAGTTGGAGGAACGTGGCGTCATGGCGGCTCGGCCCGCCCATCGCTGCTCTGACCTTCATGGGATCGAGATCGGCCGCCGCCGCACGGATCGAGATGTGCTGCCGGAGCGATTCGAGCTGGGCAGGAGCGCTCTGCTCGCACGCCTGGACCGCGGCACGGATCGCCTTGAGGATGCGGCTCCTCCTACCGGAGGTGAAGGCCTGTTCGAGGTCGTCGAGGGCACGCTGAAACGCCGCGCGCTCGCTGGTAATGACACTGATGAGCGCCTTCGCAGCCGGATGACACCCGGTCCCCTGGTTCCGCATCATCGCCTGGAGCGGCGGCACAAGGCGTGCAGGCGCGGAGTCCGGCTTGATACGGTCGAGAAACTGCTGGCAAGCGTCGTCGTCGCCGCGATGGAAGGCGGCGATGGCCTTGATGAGCAGCTTCCATGCGGCGAGAGGGCTGCGGTGCGACACCTCTGGCAGCAAGAGCGCTTCCTCGGCGACCGGGCCGCTGGTGACGGCAGTGAACGCACGGTCGAGCGCCGCGGCAGCCTGCCGCAGTGGGTGCGCAGCAGGGAGCGTCTCGCAACTGGCCAGCGCGGAGAGGTCGGTGACCTCGCGCTGAAGCGCCTGTTCAATCGCGAGACGCTTGTCGGCATCGACCATCGGATCAGCCAGCGGCCGCACGAGGTCGACGAGCGACGGCGCGCGCCCTTGCGCCGCGCGAGGCAACTCAGCGAATCGGCGCTTGGCAGACGGATACCGCTTGCAGACGAGATCGACGAGCGCCTGCGCCTCCAACGTCAGGTTTCGCCGCCTGAGCTCCTCGATGCGCGCGGCGTACGCGTCGACCAGGAGCGCTTCCGACGCACCCGAGCGGGAGGCGCGATGAATGTCCTTGGCTTGTTCGACCGCCGCTTTGTGATCGCCGCGCTCGATGAGCTGCCGCACGCTCGCTTCCGCTCCGGCAGTGATACCGACTGCGTTTGCAGTGCGACTGGAGGCGTTGAGCGACGGCTCGTGTGTAGCTCGTCGTTGGAACACCGACTCTACGTTGGTCCTTCCTGGGTGGGAACGATCCCGTCAACCGACGGCCGGATCCTATCATGCGTAGCCGGCTCGCGCGACCTCGACACAACGCTCCACACAGCACGTCACTCGTAGCGCAGCGGGATCAACGGATCGACGTCACGCAGAGCGTCGCGGCCATCGCGGCGACGATGAGAAGTATGCAGGCGTCGCGTGAGCCTGGACAGACTGCCTGCCGCGCAGAGCGCAGTCGCCCGTCTGGATGTTTCTGGGTCGTATCCACGACAGGCGCTGCGCGACAGCGATGCCGAGCTGGCCGCGCGGCCAGTTGCGATATATCGTGTACATGATGAGACGTCCAAACGAGAGAGCTCACGGGTGATCGTCGTCAGTACGACCGTGTCGTCTTTGAAAGACGTAGACCGCGCCCTGGTCGGCGTTACCGTCCACGTCGGCAAAGGGCGCCCCCACCAGGGCCGTGCCGCCGTGGCGCGACAGGGCGACCGACCTGCCGAAGTCCAATCGACGATCGCTCTCCACCACCTGGGCCGGGCTCAGCTTGGCCCGCTGGACCCAGAATCCGCCCATACGCGTGAAGACATAGGCCGCGCCCCTGAAGTTAGGAGGGATGTTGTCATCCCGATCGGCGAAATCTGCCCCCACTAGTGCGATATCGCCCGAAAGGGCGACCGAGCTACCGAATTCGTCACCCGCCACGCCGTCGTCTGCAGTGAGTGTGGCCTGCTGAGTCCACGCCTCGTCGCTGCGAGTGAAGACGTAGGCCGCCCCGGGGCTCGCGGAAGAAGGGCTAAATGCCGCCGGCGCCCCCACTACCGCGGTATGGCCCTTGCGAGAGAGCGCGACCGACCAGCCGAACAGATCGTCAGATGTCACTTCGGCTGCGGTGAGCCTCGTCTGCTGGCGCCAACCATCGTCACTGCGGGCGAAGACGTAGGCCGAACCTGGACGGGCCTCGTCACCACGGATCACGGACGGCGCCCCCACCAGCGCGGTCTCGCCATCGCCTGAGAGGGCCACCGAGCGGCCGAAATAATCCCGCGGCGCTCCGTCGTCTGCCGTGAGCTTCGTCTGCTCGCTCCAGCCCCCGTCGCTCCGGGTGAAAACATAGACCACGCCTTGGTTGTCGTTGTCGCCCACGTCAACAGCGGGTGTCCCCACCAGGGCAGTCTCGCCGTGGTCCGAGATGGCGACCGACCAGCCGAATCCATCGTTCCACTCCCCAGCCACGAGGAGTTGTGCCCGCTGGCTCCATTTCGAGCCGTCACGAGTAAAGACGTAGGCCACCCCCTCACCGTAGCCGTCGACGCTGATCCAGGGAGCCCCCACCAGGGCGGTCTCGCCGTGGCGCGAGAGGGCGACCGAGTGGCCGAATAGACCGCCCGGAGTCCCGTTGTCCGCAGTGAGCGTGGCCTCCCGGCGCCAGACCCCGTGACGCCGCCTGAAGACATAGACTGTGCCCTCGTTGATGTTTTCGGCATCGCCGTTGGCTGCCCCTACGAGGGCCGTGTCGCCTGAGACGGCGATCGCCCCGCCGAAGTAATCGTCCGGCGCCCCTTCGTCCACCGTCAGCCTTTGCTGGTGCAGCGAGGGATTGATGGCGATCGTGTCGACCGCCGCAGCTTCGTCCAGTTCACTCTGCAGGCGACCCTCGTCTGGGCCGCCCTCGGCCGCCTGGGGTCGCGCCGTTCCCATGGGACCAGTGAGAAGAAGCCCGACCGTGAAGATCAGGGCTCTCGCTGTATAGGTTCCGTATCTCGTACCGTTCCAGTACCGTCGAGTCGTGGTGGGGGATGCCATGAGTCGTTCTCCTGGAGATTCGTCTGGCCTGTGGGGCACGTCTCCACTGCGGTTTACCGCGCACGAAGGCGTGCTGGCGAGCGATCAGACTCTGCCATCATCGCCGTGATGAGCGCTGGCACGCTAGTACAACTACAGGGTAGAAGTATAGATGGTTGGCGCGACGAAGGCACGACGGCATTCGTCTAGGGCGAAACTGCGCCTCAAATCGAACTGGTGCGTGGCAGGAAACACCCGAATCCACCCGGTACAATCCCTATTCTGAAATTGGTATGATCCCTATGTCTAAATTGGTACAGTCCCGACATCGGGCGCCGCGGGGCGTCCTTACGTTGCTGAAGGCCACTGCCGGACCGGCACGTCCGGGAACACCCGATCCACGAGGTGGGCGGCGCGCTCCGCCATGCGTCGGCCACCGCAGCTCGGACACAGCGCGCGGCTCTTGCAGGAAAACGGCACGAGCCGGTCGAGCCCGCAGTCCTCGCAGCGAAATCGGGCGAAGCCGCCGGCCAGCCAGCCGCACGGAACGAAGTCGAGAAACGGCTGTTCGACAAATCTCGGCAGACTCTCCCCATCCCGTACGCCCGCGGCATGCGCACGGGAACAGCAAAGCGGCGGCGTCTCAGGGCAGCTCCCACACCCACAACACCGACGATGACGCGCCGCGCAGGGCTGCGAATTCAGGCGCCGTCCTCAGGGCGTTGTTTCCCTGGAGGCCGGGATTCCCGACAAGCATCGCGATGTACTGCTTGCCGTCCACCATGTAGGAGATCGGAAAGGCGTTCGGGATGTCATTCAGACGCGGGCTTTCCCATAGCACCTTGCCGTCGCGGTCATCGAACGCGCGGAAATAGCGATCCGGCGTTGCCGAGAACACCAGGCCCCCCGCAGTGGTGAGTACAGCGGACGACTGCGGGACCCGTGACTTGATGTCCCACGCGAACTCCAGCGTCGTCAGGCCCAGCGCCAGAAAGCGGGCCGGCGTGTCACCCTGTTTCCCCATGCAGATGTCATTGATCGGGAGGTAATACCGGTTGGTCGACGGACTATACGAGCCAGCCGGGAAATTTCTGGCGCCGATGTTGCCGGGGCAGCGCTTGACGCCTTCGGGCAAGGGTTCCGGGAGCAGCGTCTTGACTCCGGTTACCGGATCGATGGCTGTGGCGACGTTCTGCGCACCCGGATCGCGCGCGAACAGGAATTCGCCGGTCGCCGCATCCAGCGCTTCAAAAATCCCGGGCTTGCCAACCGTGATCACGGCCTTGCGGGTCCGCCCCTCGATGGTCACCGGCGCCACGATCCGCTCGAAGGCGTAGTCCTGGTCATACGGATCGGCCCCGATGTGCTGGTAATGCCAGACCAGCTCGCCGGTGTCGGGATTGAGCGCTAGCGTGGAGTTCATGTAGAGCCCCTTCGCATCGAAAGTGCCGCGCGTCACCGTCGACCAGGGTGAGGGCGACCCGGTGCCCCAATAGGTCAGATTCAGCTCCGGGTCGTACTGCCCGGGCAGCCAGATGGCGGCGCCGCCGCGCTTCTCGTCCGGCAGATTGTTCCACGTGTCCCCGCCGGGTTCGTCCGCGTGCGCGATCGTGTTGAAGCGCCACAGTTCCTTCCCCGTCTCGAGATCGTGGCCGGTGATGAAGCATCCGCCCGGCGGGAATTTTCCTCCGTGGGTGCCACCCGTTGAATTGGCGTGTCCGGGCGAGCAGTTGCCGGCGCCGACGAGCACTTTGTCCTTGATAACGAGCGGGCCGCTGTTGTAATTGCGCAGGTTGTGGTAGTCATCGGTGACGACATCCCACAGTTTGGCGCCCGTCTTGACGTCCAGCGCAATGACGTGCATGTCGATCGTCGGCACGATGAGCTTGTTGCCGCCGATCGCGAGGCTCCGCTTCGTCCGGAAGAAGCCAGGCAGCGACGGGTAGTCCTCCGGCAGTTGGTGCCTGTACTGCCAGAGCAGGGTGCCGGTTTTCGCGTCGAGCGCCTGAATCGTCTCGCCGAAGTTCCACATGAACATGACGCCATCGTGCACGAGCGGCGTGAACTCGTTCACCGCTCCGGCGCTCGAATTCAGGCTCCACGTCCACGCGACCTTCAGGTTTTTCACCGTGTTGCGATTGATCTGCGTGAGCGGGCCGTACCCCCAGCCGTCGTACGTGCGTCGCCAGTGGATCCAATCGCCAGGCGGCGGATTGCGCAGCATCGCGTCGGTGACCGGCGTGAGACGGTCCAGCGGCGCGCGCATGGCCGCAAACGCGGCTTGCACGACCGGGTCACCGGCCGGGGCCCCCACGCCTCTGCGTCCGGCCGGAGGGGCTGCTTCCGCCTCCGCCGGTTCGGCGCCGGCGGTCTCTTCTCCGCCGGTCTCATCCTCGGGCGCGCCGCCAGGGGGTGTCCCGAGCGTCGCCAGAATCAGGTCGTACTCTTCTTCCGTCAGGATCAGGCCGTATTCCATCATGCGGTCGACGGTCTCGGCCCACTCCTCGGGCGGGTACTCGCCGCGCTCGACGCCGACCGCGCTCAAATCGTGGCAGGTCGTGCACTTCGAATTGACCAGGGCGACACCGGCCTCTTCGTCGAACGCGGCCCGATCGCTGGTCTCCGCCGCCTCGGCGACCGCTTCCGCGGCCGGTTCCTCCGCATCTCGGACTTGCCCCTCCGCCCCGGCGCCGTACGTTTCCAGTAAGGGGGCGACAAGGACGTCGACTTCTTCTTCGGCTCGGGAACGTTCGGTCACACCCGGGACGGCGAGCAATCCGGCGAGGCCCAGGCCGAGTATCGAAATATACAGTTTCATTGCGGTTCTCTCTGCGTTGATGGAGGGACGGTCCCTTGTCCCGGTGCGTCGAGATCGGCGCCGTAGAAGTCGTAGGTAGGCGAGCCGAGTGGAACGTCAACGATCCCACGTTCTTCATCGATCGTCATTTCGCCCCAAGCGTTCACGTCTCCGACGTACCGCCACGCCGCCTTCGGCCACGTGTGATATCCATACTCACCAGGGTGCGGGATGGTATGGAACTGCCACACCAGCTTGCCCGATCTCACATCGAAGGGACGAATATCGGCCGGAGGGGAGATGTCGCCTTCCCCGGTCGCCGAACGGAGAATAATGAGGTCCTCGAAGACCTTCCCCGGGGCACTTGATTGGATCCGGAAGAACTCCTGAGGATTCTGCCGCAGTTGTTGGCGCAAATCGACGAACCCATCGGTGCCGAACGTCAGGATCGACTGTCCCGTCTCGACGATAGGACGGAGACGATAGGACGGATAAAGGGCCTATCGGAAGGTTAACAGATCTTCCCTTATCGGACCCGCCCCCCGCACGGACCCGCCCCACACAGCGCAGATGACGTGATGCCCGCGTTACGGACGTGATGCCCGCGTTACGGCTATTTGTCGGTGCCTAATATTGGTGTCCCGGGCTCCCACCGCGCCGTTGCAGTTCCGCTGCTGGCTACGTTGCTGGCTTGGGGCCGCGAAGGCCTGGCCGAGCGCATCGACGATGTATGGCGAATGCGGAGCGGCTGGCCGCATGGATCGAGCAGCGGTCCGATCTCGAGCTTTACACCCAACCCCGAACCGACGTCGTCGCGTGGCGCTCCCGGCTGGGTGTACCTTCAGATGACATCGCGGCTGCTCTACCCGCCGGTCGACCTCGTTGGTCACGATCGCCGGACAGCCTTGGCTCAGAAACGTCTCGGCCAATCCTTGCGCCGATCCCGAAAAAGTATAGGTGACATAAACAACCTTTTCTTAGGGCCTACGGCCTTGGGAGGGTAAAACGCCATGGAACCGGGTGAGGTGAACGCGCGGTAAGGGCACGAGAGCGGCAAGCCGAGTGAACGTATCTATCCGCCGCTCCAAACGTGCTCTCGTCAGCCCCCGCTTCCTGTGACAGAAAGGAACTCAGCTTCTCCAGAACGAGTTCCGTCGCCTCGAGCTGCGGCAAGTGGCCGGCGCCGGGCAGTGTTTCGAACGATGCCTGCGATCCCGGCCGCCGATCAATCCGCAGCCGCAAACACATCCCTATGGCGCTCGCGCAGCGCGTTCTTCTGCACCTTCGCCATGGTATTGCGCGGCAG
>WHTT01000135.1 GCA_009377605.1 Luteitalea sp. | reverse complement strand
TCGCGGTGGCGGTCGACGGTGAGCTCGCGTGGGCCGAGGCGCTTGGGTGGGCGGATCTCCAGGAGCGCGTACCGATCACGCCACGAATGCCCTTTCGAATTGGCGGCGTGTCCAAGCCCATGACCGCGGCCGCGGTGGGCCTGCGGCATCAGCAGGGGCTCCTCGACCTCGACGCCCCCGTGCAGGAATACCTGCCGAGCTTCCCCGAGAAGCGCTGGCCGCCCGGCTGCGATTCCTGAACTTACGGTTATCCGACAAGACGCTTTCGGGTTCCTGCTTAGAAAACGCCATCGTGCTGTTCCTTTGACGCCGTTGTTGAACAAGACTTGCCGAGCCAGCTCGGCCAACGCTTGCGGCGAAGGCATCGGCACGGTGAGGAGCCCGGCCTCCCGTCTCTGCAGCACGTACTGGTTTCTGTCGGACATGCCATGACTTCCCGCGCCTGATCACCAGAATCGCGTCGGCCTGAGCCTCGACCTTCACGCCTGTCCCGGCTTCGAAGGCCGCGCGCGGTCGCGGAGTAGACCTGCCCGTATATCGAAGCGAAGAATCGACTGACTCGACTGTGGGCTGCGACTCGACAGTTACCTCTGTTCAACGCCGGTACGAGCCAAACCATGTCCCTCGCTTGTTTACAGACGGTTGTCTCGTTGGTCGCCGTACGGTCACACACCAGGCATATCGTTCGATGCACTCGGCATTCCGCAGAGCCTGGGTTCCCGTTACATCTGCGATCGGTCACCTTGAATTGTGTCCGTTGCGTCGCTCGAGAAGTGGTCCGACCTCAACTTAGAAAGGATTCACCATGAAGCGCTCAGTGCTACATCTCGCATTGGGTCTGCTCACGTCGGCGGCATTCATTACGCTGCCTGCGCAAGCCCATCTACAGGAACGTGAGAACGATCATCAAGATCGGGATTTGCAGCATCGAGACCGTGATCGTCGCGACCGCAACCAAGGTGATGATGATCGTAGGAAGCGGCATCGCGTCGTTCAGCTCCCGAGCGGCCAATTCGTCACGCCGACTGCTCTCCGCCATGCGGCCCAGCAGTATCTAAATCCTGGCTTGCCTGACTACCCCGATTTCATTGCAGGCGAGGCCGTGCGGTCGCAGCTCAGCCCGGACGGCACGACGCTGGCGATCATCACGGCCGGTCAGAACTCGCTCTACAAGCCCGACGGTACTGTCGACGTCGACGCCTCGACGCAATTCATCTTTCTCTACGACGTGGAGGATGACCACGAAGCCAGGCCCGTTCTCAGGCAGGTGCTCCAGCAGGTGAACTCCCACGTGGGACTCGTCTTCGCGCCGGACGGTAACACGCTGTACGCAGCGGGCGGCGCCGACGACGCGGTCTACGTCTACACCAAGTCCGGGGACACCTTCGAGCCCGCTCCACCGATCGCACTGGGTCACGTTGCCCCTGGCGCCACCGGCAGCGACCGCAACAAAGGCGTCGGCCTCGGCGTGCAGCCCAACGCCAGTGGTATGGACATCTCGGCCGACGGGAAGACCCTGGTTGTGGCCAACAACTACAACGACTCGATTAGCGTGATCGACACGGCCTCGGGCCTCGTCCGCTACGAGCACGATCTGCGCCCGTATTTCCCCAACAATGAGGGAGCGGAGGGAGACAAAGGCGGCACCTTTCCTTTCGGCGTCGTCATCAAGGGCAACGGCACCGCGTATGTGTCATCGGACCGCGACCGAGAAGTGGTGGTGGTCGACGTCTCCTCTGCCAACGAGGGCCGCCTGATCGAGCGCATCAAGCTCGACGGCAACGCGCTCGGGATGACGCTCAACGCATTGCAGCCGAGGCTCTACGTGGCGCAGGACAACGCCGACCAGGTTGCGGTCATCGACACATTGAGCAACCGGGTGGTGGCCAAGATCGATGCGCGCGCTCCCGCCGGCATGCTGCCCGGGAAGCACACCGGCGCCGGAACTTCTGCGGTGACGATCTCTCCGAACGGACGCACGCTCTACGCCGTCAACAGCGGATCGAACTCCATCGCTGTGATCCCACTGGTCGGGTGGAAGGCGAACCGGGTGACCGGTTTGATCCCGACCGCCTATGAGCCGCATGACCTCACGTTCAGCGCCGACGGATCGCACATGTACATCGTCAGCGGCAAGAGCGTCACGGGACCGAACCCCAACCACCTGTCCGGCGCGACGTCCGACATGACCAGCATCGAGTATCCGGGTGGCAATGACGCCGCAGAGGCCGCGTCGCGAGCGTCGAATGAATACCAATTCCAGTTGGAGCGCGCATCACTCGTCAGCGCTCCCGTGCCGACCCCGCATGGGCTGGCGGAGTCGACACAACAGGTCGCGAGAAACAACTTCTACATGACGGAGGACAGTCGGCGAGATGCCAGAGTAATGCGCTTCCTCAGGGAGCGCATCAAGCATGTGATCTACGTCGTGAAGGAGAATCGCACCTTCGATCAGATACTGGGCGATCTGACCAACGGCGCGAAGGCCGACCCCAGCCTCACACAGTTTGGCGCAGCCATCACCCCGAACAATCACGAACTGGCCACCGGATTCGTGACGCTGGACAACTTCATGAACCCTGGCGACGGGAGCATGGACGGCTGGTCATGGTCCCTGCAAGGACGTGTCACCAAGACCGAATCGCTGACGCAGCAGATCAACTACGCTGCCGTCAACCGCGGCCTATCGTATGAGTCCGAAGGCAGGAACCGCAACGTCCCGGTCAACTTCGCGACCGTGGCTGAGCGCGACGCCGCGTCCGGGCCGGAAGGCACGACGAACTACAGTGATGCGTCGGCAGATCTCCCCGGTGGTACCACGAATCTGCTGGCCGGAGCCGCCAATCATGCGTCGACCGACGCACCGTTCGGCACCGAGGATGGCTATATCTTCAATGCCGTGCTGCAGGCTGGCGGAACCGTGCGTAACTACGGCTTCCTCGTAAACAACATCGGCAGCATCGGCACCCAGGACGAGCCAGTTTCCGATCCGTTCGCTGCCGGCATCGTCCAGGTCGCTCCCTTGGATCCGGCGCTGGCGCCCTTCACCGATCTCTACTTCCGCGGCTACGACCAGGCCTATCCGGATCTGTGGCGTTACAACGAGTGGAAACGGGAGTTCGATCAGTTCGTGGCTAATGGAAATCTGCCCAGCCTGTCACTGGTCCGCATCAGCCACGACCACATGGGCAGTTTCGGGAGCGCGCTCGGCGGCGTGAACACGCCCGAGACGCAGCAAGCCGATTGCGACTACTCCATGGGCCTGATGGTCGAGGCCGTGGCGAACAGCCCCTATGCGGCCGACACCCTGTTCATCATCATCGAAGACGACGTGCAGGATGGTCCCGACCACGTGGATTCGCATCGCGGCACGGCGTTCGTTGTTGGCCCGTACGTGAAGCAGGGCGCGGTGGTCAGCACCCGCTACAGTCAGGTCAATGCGCTGCGCACCATTGAGGACATTCTAGGCACCGAGCACATCAACCTGAACACCGCGTTCCAGCGGCCAATGACCGACGTGTTGGACATCCGCTCTTCCGGCACGTGGACCTATACCGCCGAGGCTTCGACCGCTCTGGCGACGACGACGCTGGGGTTGGCGGAGACGGGCAGCGGCGTGAGGTTCGCGGCGGGACCCACCGTTACACCTAAGCACGACGCCGCGTACTGGGAGAAGGTCACGGCCGGTTTCGACTTTTCGGAGGCCGACCAGGTGCCAACGGCCCAATTCAATAGGGTGCTGTGGAAAGGCCTGATGGGCGACAAGCCGTATCCGATCCCGCGAAACAAGGTCTCAGCCACAAGAGAAGAGAACTGATCGCGAACCCCTCTGCTGCCGCGCCATGGAGAACCGCCTGCCGCGGTTCTCCACGGCACCTGCTCTCTGGATCGAGCGGGTCTTCTCTATGGACCTGCGGCGTGATGGAACTGATCAGCCCCCACTGTCCGCTGCGATGTAACGAGCACACACTAACGTGAGGGGCATGTTTCATGTTCGTTTTTCGATACGTCTCTGCCAGGCTGTTGTCGGGCGCTGTTGCGGTGCTCGTGGGTGTCTTGTTCTCGACTGCCGAGATCCGCGCGCAGACCGAGCGGCGGGTCGTCGTCGTCGAAGAGTCCGGCGGGACGATTGCCGGAGCGCAGCTCCTGGTGCGCGGCGCGAGCGGCGTGGTGCTGCAGCAGGCGACCACGGGCTCAGACGGCGCGTGCACCATCGCCGGGCTGCCCGAGGGACGCTATTGGCTCGAGGCTTCTGCACGCAACTTCCAGGTGCATCGGAGCACTGTCGAGCTCGCGGCCTCGGAAGCGCCGCCCGTTCGGATCGTGCTCACGCTGGCTGGCCTTCAGAGCAATGTCACCGTGACGGCCGAGCGCGGCACGGTGGCCGACATCGAGGAGACCTGGCCTGTCGTCACTGTCCGCGGCGCCGACGATTTCCATAGTCGGCCGCTCGCCACCATCGGGAACGCGCTCGAAGGTGGCACCGGAATCATGACCCAGCAGAGCACCTACGGGCAGGTGTCGCCCTTCCTGCGCGGGCTGACCGGATACCAGGTGCTCAATCTGATCGATGGGGTGCGCTTCAACAACTCGACGTTTCGGTCCGGTCCGAATCAGTACCTCGCGTTCGTCGATCCTTCCCAGGCGCAGCGGGTCGAGGTCATGCTGGGGCCCGCCAGCTCTCAGTTCGGGAGCGACGCGCTCGGCGGCGCGATACAGGTGCTGACGCCGTCACCGCTGTACGCGAGCGGCGGGCGGCGACGCCCGAAGGGCACCGCGAACCTCTTCGCCGCGAGCGCTGACCAATCCGCAGGTGCGGATGCCTTCGTCTCCATCGCGGGCAAGTCCTTCACGACGAGCGTCGGCGGATCGGGACGGAGGTTGGATGACCTGCGAGGCGGCCAGGGTCGGGATTCCCATCACGTGCTTCGACGGCTCTTCGGACTCTCGGACGACCAGATTGAAGGCGTCACCGGTGCGCGCCAGAAGGGCACCGGTTTCACGCAATCCGGCTTCTACGCGAAGGCGACCGGCCACCTGGCACACCAGCAGAACCTCACATTCTGGTACCAGCACAGCGACATGGACGATGTGCGCGGCTACAAGGACGTGTGGGGCGGCCTCGGTCGCCTGCGTTCGGACTTCCAGCCGCAAGGCCTCGACTTCTTCTACACACGCTACGAAAAACTCGGTGTCGGAAAGCTCGACTGGCTGAGCGGGACCTTTTCCATCAATTCACAGCGCGACGGGTCGATCCGGCAGGGGCTGCGATCGACCGATACGATCGTCCAAGACGACGTGGGCGTCGATGCGTTCGGGTACGCCGTGCAGGCGGGCGCTCATATTGGCCGGCGGCAGACCCTCGTCTTTGGCGGAGAGGGTTATGACGAACGGGTCGACGCCGTTCGGAACGAGACAGACCCCACGACCGGCGCCGTCGATCAGAAGCGCGCGCGCTATCCGAACGGATCGAGGTATCGGACGACAGGCGTCTTCGTGCAGGACGTCGTCGATCTCGTGCGGGGCTCGGATCGAGGCGCGCTGAAGCTCAACCTCGGCGGACGCTTCACGCGCGTCGACGCCGACACCTTCGCGGCGCAGAACGTGAGTGCGGCTGGCGAGAGCCTCGGAGTCGTCGATTCGTCGCAAAGCTATCAGGATTGGACCTACAACGCCGGGCTGAGCTGGCAGGCCACGACGCTGCTCACCGTGAATGGGCTCGTGGGCCGTGGATTTCGAGCGCCCAACCTGAACGACCTCGGAGCGCTCGGCCTGAACGATCTCGGATACGAGGTGCCTGCGTCTGCCGCGCTGGACGCGGGGAGCTACATCGGCTCCAGCGACGGCGAGGACGCCGTGTCCAGCGGCGTACGGGTGCAGCCGCTCGAGGCGGAGCGCCTGTTCAACTATGAAATGGGCGTCACGCTGCGCTGGGATCGCTTGTACGCTCGCGCGAACGTCTTCGACGCCGAGTTGAAGGATCCGATCGTCAGGCGCTCGATTCTGTTTCCGTTGGATAGTCCCCCAGCGACACTGGCTGGGCTGCCGGTTACGCCGATCACGCCGACCGCGGAGCAGCAGGCGCAGGGCGTCGTTGGCGTGGCGAGCGCCTTCGACCCGAGAGCCGTGAAGGCGTTCGTCAACGACGGGGCGGCCCGCTACTACGGCGTTGACGCGCTTGTCAGCTATCGGTTCTCGACGCGATGGCTGGCCGAAGGCAACTACTCGTACCTCATGGGTCACGATCTGAATCCGACTCGTCCGGTTCGTAGGCTTCCGCCGCAGCAGGGTTTTCTGTCGATTCGCTATCAACCGGGCGGACGCTTTTCATGGGTGGGCGTCACTGCGTATGTTTCGGGAGCCCAGGAGAACTTCAGCGGCGGCGACCTCACAGACGAGCGTATCGGCGCGGCACGCCGAAGAAGCGACATCTCAGACTTCTTCCAAGGCGGATTGATCCGTCCCTATCTGATTCCGGGCGGCGACGGGCACTATGGCACGGCTGACGACGTCTTTGCGCCGACGCAGGAGACCGTGGCGCAGATTCAGGACCGCGTGCTCCCCCTCGGGTCGACCGTGAACGGCGTCACGGTCGTCGACGACGCCACGCGCGTTCCGCTTTACACGCGCACGCCGGCCTTTCTGTCGGCAAGCGTCGGAGCCGGCGTGACGCTCGCAAGGAACCTTTCCCTCAAACTGTCCGTAAGCAACCTGTTTGATCGAAGTTACCGGGTGCATGGGTCGGGCGTGGATTCCCCGGGAGTGAGCGCCTACGCTTGTCTGAGCGTGTTGTACTAGCCCACTATTGTGCCCGCCACTCGGGTGAGCAAGAGAATTCAGGCCATCGCGCTTGTGCTCGGATTCAACACAACAGGAGGTCCCGGATGAAACGCTTGGGCATCGCGCTCGTGTTCGTTCTGCTCGCCGGCGGCGTCTGGAGAGCCGTCGACAACTTCCGCATGAAGCACCCCGCCTCGGGCCACGAGATCGCGGTACCCGGACAGAACGGTCCGAACGCGCTGCTCCCGAGCGGATGGAAGACGACGCCCGCGGGCCGGCAGATGCGCTCGGGCGACATGATCCTCTCCGGGCAGGTGAGCCCTGACGGCGCTCTGTTCGCGTTCACGAACACGGGCTACACCGGCCACGCGCTGCACATCGTTGGCCTCGCCACGGAGAAGGAGATCGTCACGTTCCCGCTGGAGATGGCCTGGAGCGGACTCACCTTCAGTCCCGACGGCAAGCGGATCTTCGTCTCGAGCGGTGCCGGTTATCCCTTCGGCGACATCTTGTATTTCGATCGCTGGGACAACGAGGGCTGGAAGGCAGGGCGCTCGGGCTACACGCTCCATGGCGCGTCGAAGGACAAGACCGCGGTCTCCTCTCTCACCGTGTCGGCCGACGGCAAGCTGCTGTACGCGCTCAACAACTCCGACGAGCACCTCTATATCCTGGAAACGTACGGCGGCCGCGCGGTCGCTCGCCTGCGAGTGGGAGACCATCCCATGTCGGCGCGGCTCTCGAAAGACGGCAAGACGCTGTACGTCGCGAACCTCGGCAGCGCGAACGTGGCGGTCGTCGACGTCAGCGATCCAAGCCGGCCGGCCGTCACCGCGACGCTCGCGACCGATCCGCATCCGAATGACCTCGTCGTCACCGACGATGGACGCCTGTTCGTCTCGTGCGGCAACACCAACAACGTGATTTCGTTCGATCTGAAGACCGGCCAGCGCCTGGAGGTCATCAACACGGCGCTCGGACCCAAGGCTCCCGCCGGTAGCACGCCGAACTCGCTGGCCTTGTCGCCTGATGGGGAGATGCTGTATGTCGCCAATGCCGACAACAACTCGGTCGCCGTCATCGAGGTCGAGGAGCGCGGCAAGAGCACGCCGCTTGGCTTCATCCCCACCGGCTGGTATCCCACTTTCGTGACCACTACAGGCGATGGCAGACGTGTCATCGTCGGCAGCGGCAAGGGCACCGGCACCGGACCCAATCGCGTCAAGCGGCCAATCGACACGCACGCGCCCGCGGTCAGCTTCCAGCACCACGGCAATCAGCTCAACGGCCTGCTCTCGTTCATCGACACGCCCGACAAGCGGCGGCTCGCCACTATGACGAAGCAGGTGTACGACAACGCGCTGTACCGGGACGCACTGCTCAAGACGTCGGGTGCGAGCGCCGAGTCCGTGATTCCGACGAAGGTGGGTGATCCGTCGCCGATCGAGCACGTGCTCTTCATCATGAAGGAGAACCGCACGTACGATCAGGTGTTCGGCGACCTGCCGCAGGGGAACGGCGACCCGAGCCTCACGCTCTTCGGCGGCGACGTCACGCCGAATCAGCATGCGCTGGCGGAACAGTTCGTCCTGCTCGACAACCTGTATTGCAGCGGCGAGGTCTCACAGGACGGTCAGCCGTGGACGACGTCGGCGTACGCCACGGAGTTCACGCAGCGTGCCTGGACGCTCAGCTACTCACGCCACGGAAGCCTCGACACGAGCGGAGGCATTCAGGAGCAGTCGACACCTTACATCTGGGAGCTCGCACGCGAGCACGGGCTGAAGGTCATGACGTTCGGGATGGGAGACCGCCGCGGTGTCGCCGAGGTGCGCAGCGAGCGCTTCGATCGTCCCCCCGCCGACCCAGAGTTGCGCCGCGCCCGCGACTACGAGCGCGCGGACCGCTTCATCGAAGAGTTCCAGGAGATGGACCGTGAGGGCGCGGTGCCGAACTTCATGTTCATGTCGCTCGGCGAGAACCACACGAGCGGCACCAGGCCAGGCGCGTACACGCCCAAGGCGGCGGTCGCCTCGAACGACGTGGCGGTCGGCAAGATCGTGGAGGCGATCACGAAGAGCCGCGTCTGGTCGTCCTTCGCCATCTTCATCATCGAAGACGATGCCCAGAATGGGCCGGACCATGTGGACTCGCACCGCACGGCCGGTCTGGTCATCAGTCCGTACGTCAAGCGGAAGGTGATCGACAGCACGATGTACTCGACGGTCAGCATGCTGCGTACCGTCGAGCTGCTGCTCGGTCTTCCGCCAATGACACAGCACGATGCGGCCGCACCGCCCATGGTCGGCAGCTTCATGGCCAAGCCGGATCTTTCGGGCTTCACTGCTCTCCCGGCCAGAATCGATTTGATGACGAAGAACCCACCGCAGGGGTACGGCGCGGTCGCCTCGGCGCGCATGGACTTCAGCGAGTACGATCGCATCGACGAAGACGCGCTCAACCGCATCCTGTGGCACAGCATCAAGGGTGTTGATGTCCCCTACCCGGCTCCCGTGCGCCGGGCCTTGCCCACGCCCTACGGCCTGTTCCGGTTCCCCAAGGTCGACGCCGACGACGACTAGGAGCGGAGGCACCCAGCGCAGGGCCACACGAACCGAGCGCCTACAGATTTGGCTGAGCCAGCACGCTCGGCGCCGCGCCGTGCACCGGATTGCACCGGCTGCCGGTTCTGGTAGCGCTTCCCAGCGACGGTTGCGCTGCAATCGCAGCCTCACGTTGCGGCTGCCACGTGCGCTCTCGAATGCCGTCAGGGTGCGCGTGCCGAACTCTTCCATTCATCGATGATAGGCTGCCATCCCATGTTACGCTCGTTGTTTGCCATCCTTCTTGCCATCGCCGGGATCGCATGGGTTCAAGAGGTTCCAGCGCCAACCGTCGATCATCACCAACATCTCTTCAGCCCCGCGACACGAGTACTGTCGCCGACCGTGAAGCCGGTGAACGCGGACGATCTCATCGGGTTCCTTGACGAGGCCGGAATCCGTCGGGCGGTGGTACTGTCGATTGCGTACCAGTACGGGAATCCCAACCGGCCAGCAGTTGAAGATGAATACGCGAAGGTGAAAGCTGAGAACGATTGGACGAGCGTCCAGGTGGCCCGTCATCCGGATCGCCTCCGCGGCTTATGTGGAGTCAATCCGTTGAAGCCCTACGCTGTCGCGGAAATCAAACGCTGCTCCGCCGACCCGTCGCTTCGGTTTGGCATCACACTGCATTTCGGCAACTCCGACGTCAACCTGCTCGATGCGCGGCATCGCAGGCAGCTCGAGACCGTTTTTCGCACAGCGAATCAGCATCGGATGGCGATTGTGGTTCACATGCGCTCGACGGTGAGCCTGAAGAGACCATACGGAAAAGCACAGGCAGCAGCCTTTCTGGAACTGTTTGAAGCTGCGCCGGACATGCCGGTGCAGGTCGGCCACCTCGCAGGAGCGGGCGGATACGACGACCCTCAAGTTGATGAGGCGCTTGAGGTGTTCGTCGACGCCATCGCCGCAGCAGACGTGAGGACGAAGAACCTGTTCTTTGATGTCTCGGGTGTTGCCGGCCTCGGAGACTGGATGGGTAAGGCACACGAGATCGCCGCGCGCCTCCGCCAACTCGGCCTCGAGCGCCTCCTGTACGGGTCCGACGGTACTGCCGATCTCCTTCGACCCCGAGACGCATGGGCAGCATTCAGCAAGCTGCCGCTTTCCGCAGAGGAGTTTAGAGTCATCGCAACAAACGTCGCGCCGTATATGCGATAGCCGAGGAATCCGCATCAGCCCATGTCTACTCGCAACGCTCTCGATATTCGAATAGCTGGCCGGTGCCAATCACCGCATGGGAGGCCTTTCAAGTAGGGCCGTCACGGCTGGCTTCAGCGTAGGCAGATCACGCTCAACGACTCACCAGACCAGTGTGAGATCCACACCGAAGTAATCGTGCGTCAGACGATCGCGCATTCCGGCGATCTGCTTCCACAGTATTTCCGGACGACGCTCCCTCGTAGTAGCGGAGAGTTGCTTGACGGCTTCGCCAATGATTTCGAGCTTCCGAATGACGGCATCCTGACGCATTCGCTCCGCCATGAACGTGTCGCGGCCTGCCGATGTGTACCCTTCGATGTCGATTATTGCGTCGCGAATGTGACGAGGTATACGCGCTCGTCCTTCACAGTGGTCGCGACTCCACCAGGATGCGGTCGCGCAGCGCTGGGTGCAGACTCGCGCGGGTCAACACGTCGACCCTGCGGTCGAGCAGCTCTTCGAGATCCTGACCAAGCCCCACGATGTCCAGCAACGAACGGTCGGGATCCATGTCCACGAGGAGATCGACGTCGCTGTGCGCGCGGTCCTCACCCACGCGCGACGGAGCCGACCACACGGAGGTTGCGCGCCCCGTACTGCGCCGCTATGCGGAGGATGTCGTGACGTTTCTGCTGCAAGTCCATGGGAATATCGCCCGATCCTCATTGTAGACGAGAGGGTGGGATTCGGTCCCGGCGTTCCCGCTCCCATCAACGGTTTAGGCCCGACCGGAAGCGCCAGAACCCACCAAATCCAAAGGGAGGAACTTCCCACGTCCATAGTTTGTCTATGCACAGATAAGCTTATGAAAGACGCTCAGACGAAGAGCAAGAACGAGCTGCTCCGCGTGCAGGGATCGTTCTCGTCGTCGTCCAGTAAATCCTTCAACAACGAAGTGATGGCGCTCGATCTGCAGAGCAAGAAGCTGCTCTGGAAATACACGCCGAAAGACCGTCAGTTCCCGTTCTACTCGTCGGCGGCGATCGCCGACGCCAAGGTGCTACTCGGCGGGCGCGACAAGATGGTGCACGCGCTCGAGGCGAAGACGGGCAAGCCGCTCTGGACGTTCACCACGCGCGCCCGCGTCGACTCGTCGCCGGCGATCGCCGGCGGCCGCGTATTCGTCGGCTCCAACGACGGCCGCGTCTACGGGCTCGATCTCGCCAGCGGCAAGAACGTCTGGGAATACGAAGCCGCCTCGCCCGTGACGTCCTCCCCGGCCGTCGCCAAGGGCAAGGTCGTCGTCGCCACGGCCGACGGCCAGGTCATCTGCTTCGGATAACGCCAAACGCCAACAGTTGACAGCCTCTCCTCAAAGGGAGGAACTTCCCATTTCCATAGTTCGTCTATGCACAGAGACGCTGATGAAAGAAGCTAAGTACTCTGGTTCATAAGTACGGCAACGTATTCTGCTACGCGGCGACTGAGAGCGCGGTTGCACCACCGTCAAGTTTCCGCATCAGCGCCGCGAGGTCGTCCCTGGTGAATCGCCATTCGAACGGGGTCGCGATGCTCTGGTA
>WHTT01000134.1 GCA_009377605.1 Luteitalea sp. | reverse complement strand
AGACCGCGGCGGCGCAGATCCGCCTCGAGCGTCGTACCGATGAAGGCGCTGTTGACGTTCTTGGAGTAGACCGGCTCCCCGGCGAGCGGTTGCACGGCCGGGAAGAACGTGTGGCCGGGCTGACCGGGGCGCAGTGGCGAGCGCGGGTCGACGGAGTCGTGCCGCACGTGGATCACCGGGCGGCCGGTGCCGCGCCACGCCGCGAGCAGGTCGGCGACGACCCGCTCCACGTCGGGGTTGTTGCGCTGGCCTCCGGGACCGGCCCAGTGCTCCCAGAACTCCGGTCCGAAGCCCTGCTGCATGTCGATCACGACCAGCGCCGCGCCGGTGGGAACGGCAAGCGTCACGACGCCCCTTTGGCGAGCTCGAAGCCCTCGTCGAGCCAACCCGTGACACCGCCGATCATCTTCTTCACCGGCCGGCCGAGCCGTGCCAGCGCCACCGCGGCGCGATCGGCGCCGTTGCAGTGCGGGCCGGCGCAGTAGACGACGAACAGCATGTCGACGGAGTAGGGAGCCAGGTTGCGCTCGACGATGCGGCCGTGCGGCAGGTTCACGGCGCCCGGCACGTGGCCGGCGGCGAACGCCTCGGGGCCGCGCACGTCGAGCACCACGAACCCGCCGCCGCCGGCGGCGAGCGCCGCGTGCACGTCCCAGCAGTCCGTCTCGTACGTGAACAGGGCGCTGAAGTGCGCCAACGCGTCCGCGCTCCGCGCCGCGGGAACGTCGGTGACCGCACGCTGGTCGATCTGCAAGGTGGGCATCTCTGGATCCTCCTCTCGAACCGTCCGAGCGCAGTGTCGCCGATCGTCTCGGGTGGCGTCGAGCGGCAGTAATGACAATCTTCGTTAAGATTCTGCCATGAGGCTCAATAACAACCGCAGTGCTGATTGCGGGTGGCGTCGCTTCTACGGGCGGCCTCGCAGCAGTAGCCATGAAGAAATGCGGCGTGAAGAACGCCGCAGACAATCATTCCACTCCAACCCGGTCCAAGGAGGATCTCCACGGCTAGCAGGAACCCAAGATGTCGGCCGGATGCGGCTGCTCGGGCGGGAGCCACTCGTAACCCATCCGGAAAGCCCATCAGGGATTCCTCGACGTCGCCGCATTCCACGGCGACGTCGAGGAGCTCACCGCTGCGAGAGATCTACGTGCGCATCCACAGCAGTGGGATGACGCGCCATGAAGCCCCGCCAATCCGTCTCGGTTTCAAGACAGGCCGCTATCGTTGATTGGCGGCAGCGGCGATCGTCGCCATCATGATGTACCGGCGCAGCGGGGGTTCCGCAAAGCGGCGAAACCCGTAACGGTCGTAAAACCGCGCCGCCTTCTCATCCTTGGCGTCCACAATGACGGCTACGGAGCCGATGTCTCTACTTGCCTGCTCGCTGCGGCTCAAAGCATCCCAGAGGAGCCGGCCTCCGAGCCCCTTGCGTTGGTGCCTACTCGAAACAGCAAGGCGTCCCATGAGGGTGGTTGGAACGCTGCGTTGACGCCCGAGCCGCTTGGCCATGTCGTCAGGAACGGCATCAAGAAGGACGGTAGCCGCCCTGAGGGAGTGCTAGAGCCATGGCTTACCTCCAGACGTTCCTAGAGCGTACGGCACTTTGCCGTACGGCACTTTGCCGTACGGCACAAGTTGTGATTTCGCAAGCCTCGGAGGCAGTCCAGCAGCCAGCCTGTTCAGGACGATTCGACGAGCGCATCGTCCAGGCGGCACAGCTTAGGGTCCCCTTCATTGATTCCGACACACCGTAAGAATTGTTCGTGTCGTTCCCTCTAATTGGATGAAGGCAGCCCTGAGCGCGGCCTCAGAGAGATAATCCGGAGGGTGACATGACATCAATGAATCTTTCCACGTGGGCGGCGCGCCTCGAGGCGAGCGGCGGCGCCGTTCTCCGCTACGGGCTGGTCGCGATTCTGCTTTATTTGGGCACATTCAAGTTCACCGTGGAAGAAGCGAAAGCCATCGAGCCCCTAGTTGCGAACAGCCCGCTATTCTCATGGCTGCATGCGGCGCTCGGGATGCGAGGAATTTCAAACGTGATCGGCGTTGCGGAGATCGTGATCGCCGCGCTTATTGCCGCGCGCCCAGTGTCGCCTATGGCCTCGGCGCTGGGAAGCCTGCTGAGCATCGGCATGTTCCTCTCGACTCTTAGCTTTCTGTTGAGCACGCCGGATCTCTGGCACTTCGCGGAAGGGTATCCGCTGCCGGTCACCAACGACGCCGGATGGTTCCTGATGAAGGATGTCTTCCTGCTCGGCGCCGCCGTGTGGACCGCGGGTGAGGCGCTCCGCTCAGTTGGCGGCGGATCCGAGAACGTGGTATGGGCCCGAAGCGATTGAATGAGGAGTGGCTGAAGCTGCTCCGACAGAGCAGTCCGGACGCCGATGCAGCATATTCGGAGTTGCGCCTGTTCCTCGTACGGGGGCTGCAAAAAGCCCTACAGGGACGTCCGACTGCCCTCCATCTGGTCGAGGATTTTGCGCAGGACTCGATGCTTCAGATGACGCGGAACCTGAGCCAGTTCCGCGGGGAGAGCCGGTTTACGACCTGGGCGCTTGCGATTGCGATCCGGGTGGCGTTCAATGAACTGCGCCGAAGCCGCTGGCGCGACGTCTCGCTGGATCCGCTGATGGGCGCGGACGGGTTCGCGAAGGTGATCACGGATACCTCGGTCGACGGTCCGGAGCGGTCGCTCGCGAGGAAAGAAATCCTTAAAACACTGGATGCCGCTCTGCGAAAGCTTGCACCGAAGCAGCGGCAGGTTCTGATAGCGGAACTGAGAGGCGTTCCGCAGGAAGAGCTCGCCATCCGGATGGGAATGACACGAAACGCGCTCTACAAACTTGGTCATGACGGGCGGAAGCAATTGAAGCGAAAGTTGCTGGCGTCCGGGTTGTCTTGGGACCAGGTAGACTGGGCCCTGCAGCCGGCGGGAGATTGAAATGAACCACCTGACGTTGAAGAACGCCCGGGATTTATGCGAGGCGTTGCTGGCGACACGCGACGTCGAGATCGGGTGTGACGACTGCCTGATGCAAGTCGCCAGTTATTGCGAAACGGAACTGGCCGGCAAAGAGATTCCCGAAGCGTTGCGGCTGGTCCGCGAGCATCTCGAGATCTGCGCCGAGTGTCGCGAAGAGTGCCAAGCCCTGCTCTCGGCAATGCTCGAAGGCAGTCGGTGAGCTGTAGCGTTAGCGTTGAATTCGCACCACGAGCTTGCCGAAATTGCGCCCCTCGAGCAGGCCGATGAACGCCGCCGGCGCGTTCTCCAGCCCGTCGACCAGGTCTTCGCGCAGCGTCACCCGGCCGGCGCCGACCCACTCGCCCATGTCTCGGCGGAAGGCGTCGAAGCGGTTGGCGTAGTGATCGAGGATGATGAAGCCCTGCATGCGGATGCGTTTCTGCAGCAGCGTCGACATCAGCAGCGGCAGCGGGTCCGGGACGACCGGCAGCGGCTCATCGTTGTAATGCGCGATGTGCCCGCACACCGGCACACGCGCGCCGATGTTGAGCAGCGGCAGCACCGCGTCGAACACCGCGCCGCCGACGTTCTCGAAATAGACGTCGATGCCGTCGGGACAGGCGTGGGCGAGGCGCTCGGGCAGCTGCGGCTCGCGGCGGTCGAGGCAGAGGTCGAAGCCGAGCTCCTCGACCGCGTAGCGGCACTTGTCGGCGCCGCCGGCGATGCCGACCACGCGCGCGCCCTCGAGCTTGGCGATCTGCCCGACCACCGCGCCAACCGCACCGGTCGCTGCGGCCACCACCAGCGTTTCGCCCGGCTTGAGCCGGCCGATATCGAGCAGGCCGACGTAGGCGGTGAAGGCGGGCATGCCGAGGCCGCCCAGCGCCAGCGACGGCCGCGCCATCTCGCCGAGCGGGACGAGATCCTGACCGTCCGACAGCGCGTAGTCCTGCCAGCCGGCGTTGCCGAGCACCAGATCGCCGGTGCGGAAATGCGGATGCCTGGAAGCGACAACGTTGCTGACCGTGCCGCCCGCCATGGGCTCGCCCAATCGCACCGACGGCGCGTAGATCGGGCCGATTTCGTTCATCAGCTGGCGCATGTACGGATCGAGCGAAAGGTACAGCGTGCGCAGCAGCACCTGTCCTTCGTTCGGTGTCGGGACGGGGGCCTCGTCGAGACGGAAGTCCCGCGGCGTCGGCACGCCCCGCGGGCGCGCGGCGAGGACGATGCGGCGATTGACGGTGTCGGGGTGTGGCACGAGCTTACTCCTGTGACGCCCAGCCGGCTGCGTCTGCGCCGTTCAGGTGAAGGGCGAAGCCGGTCACACGCGGGTCGCCCAGGTCGGCGCGGAGCTGCATGCTCGGGATCAGATAGTCGCCGCCATTCTGCTGCCGATAGGGGATGGGCGGGGTGGTCGAGAGCGTCCGCATCCTGTCGCGCAGGCGCTCGGCTATGCGTTCGAAACCGGCCTCATCGAGACGATCGACTCTGTAGGCCACGAACGGCGGAAGGACGTCGTAGCCCGGATAATAGAGGATTCCATGATTGATCGGGAACAGCAGGTCGTCGATCGACCCGTTGACCCCGCGGGCGGAATAATGCCTCTCCCAGCCGCCGGCGGTCACGATCAACATGGCGCGCTTGCCCGCCAGGGTCCCCTCACCGTAGCGGTCACCCCATCGCGTATCGCTGTGTTCGCCGACGCCATAGGCGAACCCGTAGGCGAACACACGGTCGACCCAGCCCTTGAGGATGGCCGGCATGGTGAACCACCAGAGGGGGAACTGAAGGATCAGGGCGTCGGCCCACAGGAGCTTCTCGATCTCGGCTCTGACATCTTCGGTCAGCGTGTTGGCCTCGAAGGCCTGTTTGGAGGCTGTGACCGGTATGAGCCGCGCGTCCGGCGCCTGCAATGGAAAGTCGGCACGATCGACCTCCGATTTCCAGCGGTCGGCATAGAGGTCCGACAGCCGCACCTCGTGGCCCTGGGCGTCGAGCTCCTTGATGGCGACGTCGCGCAGCGCGCCGTTGAGTGAGCGCGGCTCGGGATGCGCGAAGACAAGCAGAACTTTCATGGGTCGGCAATCCTATGATGGCAACAGCACATGCGGCGGCGCCTGTCGAGTCATCGGCGCCTTCCTTGTGATTAGGATGTGGGCAGACGATCTTTCTGTCCAAGACCGAGTAGGTGTCCTACGAGATCCGGGAGGTATCGGACCGTGACTGTCCCAGCACAGGCGAGAGTTGATGCCTTACGGGCGTGCCGTTAACCGAAGCGCCGCCCGTTCCATCGCCGCCAGGCGTCTCGACGTGTGCTGCGCGGCTTGGCGTTCGGCGATCTCGACGAGTGACGCGATCAGATCCGCGCGCGCATCCCCGCGCCACACCAACGCGGTCGAGACGTGCGGAACCGGGTGCGGAAACGGCTGATACCGGATGCCGGTGGCTTGTTCGGCCGCAGATGCCTGCACAATGGACACGCCGAGGCCCTGCGCGATGAGATCGAGCAGCGTTTGCTTCTGTTCCACAGCCTGGAGCACATGTGGCGTGAAGCCGGCCTTGCGGCAGATGTCCTCCACGAGCTCGCGATACCCGGAGTCGGTATAGCGGCGGCACATCACGAAGTTCTCCTGGGACAGTTGCTGGAGATCCGCGAGCGGCGCGGTCGCACAGCGATGGCCCTCGGGCAATGCCACCACGAGAGGCTCACGCAGCAGCTCCTTTACCACCAGTCCTGACGCGTCGGACGGGGTCATTACGAAGCCCGCATCGATCGACTGTTGCCGAAGCGCTTCCAGCACTCGTGGACTTGGCGCCTCGAACAGCTCGACCGCGACCCGCGGGGCTACCTGTTGAAACCCGGCGAGCACGCGTGAGAGATATCCGTCCGGCAGGTACGCGCCGTGTCCCAGTCGCAGTTGGCCGGTACGCCCGAGCGCGGCCTGAGCCGCCTCCTGCTTCGCCGTGTCGACCTGTTCCAGGATCCGCCTCGCTTGTGAGAGATACACCCGGCCGGCGGGGGTGAGCTCGACTTTGTGGTACTCGCGGAGGAGGAGCGGAAAGCCCAGCTCCTCCTCCAGCTCTCGAATCTGGCGGCTGAGCGGCGGCTGCGAGATGTTGAGCCGCTCGGCGGCACGTCCGAAGTGCAGTTCCTCGGCGACCGTCACGAAGTAGCGGAGATGTCTGAGCTCCATGCAATCACTCTACAGCTATCGTATCTCAGCAATCCGGACTGCGACCTTGCTCCACGCGCGTATCAAGCGCGCCGCGCGGCATGGAGCCGGCGCCATTCGGCGAGGATCTCGAGGATCTCTTCCGCCGGTTCGTCGCCCGCCTCCCAGTCCACCGGCGATCCGGCATCCAGAAGCATCTGGCCCACAGCCGGGTAGTCCCTGCCGTCCTGTGGCCGACCCCTCGAGCCTTCTGCCGCCCACACCAGCGGTTGGGCGTGAAACTCGCGGTCGCGAACCGTCACCGAGGCTCCGTGCTCGAGCAAGATCCGGACGGCGTTGGGGCCCCCGGCCATCGCTGCACTGTGGAGTGCCGTCTTGCCCATCTCGTCGTCACCGCGATTCGGATCGAAACCACATGCCAGCATCGCCTCGAGCGCGACCGTGTCGCCGCGCTCCGCGGCCCGGTGCAGCGCGACGTAGTGCTCCGCGCGAATCTCGTTGCGCAGTGCGGGTCGCGCGGCCAACATCGCATCTGCCGCCGCACGATCACCGCGGCTGCACGCCGCAACCAGACGATCCACCTCCGACAGGTCGTCGGACGCGCCGTGCCCCACCAGCCAGTCGGCAACTGCACGGTTCCCATTCAACTGGGCCACCGCGTACGGTGTGCGACCGTCGGCACGCCGGCGCGTCACGTCGGCACCTGGGCTGACGAGGAGCTCCGCCATCGACACGTCCCATCGCCGTGCGACGATGTGCAGAGGTGTCTCGCCGTTGGCGGCGAACACTGGGTCCGGATCGGCGCCGTGCTCCAGCAGCCATCGTACGCCCACCGGTGTGTCTGCCCAGCTCAGCGCCGAGTAGAGCGCCGAAGAGCCGTCCGTCGCCCACGCCTGGTTCACGTCCGCCCCGTGCGCGTGCAGCAGCTCCAGCACGGGCAGATCGCCGCCGCCGGCGGCGATCGGGAGCGTGACACCGTCGTTGGGATCGGCGCCGGATTCGAGGAGCAGCTCCATGAGCGGCGTAAGCTGAGTCACAAACGTCGCGCCCCACAGCGCGGCGCGCCGAACCCCGTGATGCAGCCATGGGAAGCGGGCGTTGGGATCGGCGCCGAGGGCTAACAGGCGGCGGGCAATCGCGACGAGGCCGTCGGGGCGCGCCACGGGACCCTGGTGCAGCGAGTTGTGACAGACGTAGAGCAGCGGCTCCCAGCCGCGCGGGCCGCCGGGCTGGTTGGCAAGCGAGGGGTTTTCCGCGAGCCGCGACTCGACGGCTTCAACGTCGCCCAGCAGGAGCGAGGTGTGCAGATTCGCTCCAGCGATCCGCGGATGAAGCGCGAGCAAACGTTCGGCGCGGTCGGTTCGTCCGCCAGTGGCTGCCTCGATGAACTGGTCCACGGCCGCGCTGAATTCCAGTGTGAGCTCCTCCACACGATCGCGGAGCGCTTTCCACGACGCAAACCCGTGCTCGCGTGCGATCACCGATTGGGCGTCGTGGAGCGCCAGCCCGGCGCGGGCGAGGTCCTCGTCCGTGTATCGACCAAACGCGGGAAGGTTGCGGAAGCGAGCGAGTGCGGCGGGATCCTTGACCCGGGCGGAGTGCAGCAGGTCTTTTGCCTGCCGCTTGAGTTGCTCGAGGTTGGGGCGCTCGGGTAACTGCGGGGTCGCCATACGTCCTCCATGCTTAGAGCCGGCGGTCCGCAAGCTGGCAAGCACGGAGATGACGTGCAGTCACCTCGAATCTTCCAAGGGTGGACTCAGTCCTTCGCGCGGACCCGCGGGCGCCCCCCAAGCGCACATCGAAAGAGTAGCCCTACCCTCGGCCGAGGTCAACCGGGCGAGAACGGCCTGACGCCCCCACACACCGATGGGCCAATAGGCCCGGCCAGCACCGTAACAGACGACGTGCCTCGCCTTCCTGCAACTACTACGTGGAGCGCGCTTCCTCGCGCTTTACATGCTAGAATGTACACAAGTTAACACAGACCACCACAGATGAGCACAACACTATCCGTTCGCATCGACACGGACACCAAGAAGCGCCTCGAGGCGCTCGCGAAACGTTCTCGGCGCTCGAAGTCGTTCCTTGCCTGCGAAGCGATTGCCGCCTTCGTCGAGGCGGAGAGCTGGCAGCTCGATGAAATTCAGACTGGGATCAAGGAGCTCGATGAGGGCCGGGGTGTCCCGCACAAAGATGTCGCGAACTGGCTCCGTTCGTGGGGTCGGAAGAATGAGCGAAAGGCGCCTCGCGGGTGATCATCGTCTGGTCGCTGCGGGCCATCGAGCACCTGGCTCACCTCCGCTCGTACATCGCGCGTGACAACCCCAACGCCGCTAATCGAATCGCTGCCGCACTGCTCGATGCTGTCGACCGCCTCGTGGAGCTGCCGAATCTTGGCCGTCCCGGTCGAATCGCTGGTACGCGGGAACGGGTCGTGCCGGGCACACCATACGTGATTCCCTACAGGCTGCGAGGCGATCGTCTCGAGGTCATCGCAGTTTTCCACGGTCGGCAGAAATGGCCAAAGAGTCTGTGAGCTAGTGTCCTGTCTCAGTGATTCGCGACATAACTCCCGGGCGGGGCATCCGCCTGACGTCGTTGCTCGTCGGTCAAATACGCAGTTCCCCTACTGGCTAGTGCGGTGTCTCCGAAATAGCTTGGCATTCGGCCGCCGCGGCAGCCCACGCTCGTCCAGGAAGTCCCGCTCGGCCTGCATGATGAGGCCGTTCAGCACGTGCAGGGCGGTGCTCTGGCCGTCCAGCCAGTCGGATCCCTTTCCCAGCACGTCCTCGAATGCCCCGTTGGCCGCCACACTGGCGCCGCGAAAGCGCGCCGTGGCGGTAGCCACGTCGCGGATCGATTGGCCCACCTTCCCATCGCGATCGATGGCGATCAGGTCGTCCAGGTACCTCGCTATCGTATCGGCGGTGCCCTCGACAAACGTATCGGGATCGCCGTCGATGGGGGGCTCGACCGTCGAGATCTCCTCGCGCGTCGGCGCGGTAAGAGTAATCTTCATCGGCTGCATGTCGCGAGGCCACGGGATCCAGACGTCGTACTTGACCATCTCGGTCTCGTAGCCGAACTCCTCGAGCTTGTCGCGAAGGTATACCGCGTACAGGTAGTTCTGCTCGCTCCCGGCATGATGCGGCCTTCGCGTGAGATCGCGGTGATACCCGCCCATCGTCGCGGCATCGGGCACGGTTGCCATGACGCGCTCCGCGGCCCTGGTCCTCTCGGCGTTCTCGGAGCTGAAGCCGACCATCTCGCCGCGCCGCTGGCCCATGACATCGACCGACACGACACCAACGATCAACGCCAAGCCAATCAGGCTCTTTCTCATCGAGTCCTGCCTCCAGTCGTCGTGCTGACAGCGGACCCTGGCGCTACCAGGTGACCTTCGCTCCAACGCGCATGATGCGTGGTGGCACGATGTTCGTCGGCCGGAGGACCGCCGATCCTGAGCTGGCCGTGACGTTCTGTACGGGGTTCGCATTGAACATATTGTAACCGTCGACGAAGGGCGCGACCGTGAGGCGCGGAGACACGCGCAGACGTCGCTCGACGCGCAGGTCCCGGTTGATCCACAGGAGCCAGGCGTGGCGAATATCCAGAGGATCCATGTCGGGGGTCGGATCTCTCGCCTGAACGGCGTTCTTGAACCCGGCAGCTTCGAAGGCCGTGTTCCACCGTGCAAGAAGAAATCTGTTCCTTGAGGATGAGGTTTGGTGTATAAAAGGTCCTGATCTGGAAACCAAAATAGAAATTCCGCGTGAACTCCTCCTGTATCTGCGCTAATGCCGGAAAGAGGATCTTAGCTGCCCGACGACAGCCTCCGTGCCAGGCTGCGAAGGGTTGGCAAAGGGGGAGACGATGGCCCGAATCAATTGCGATCCCTACGAGGGCGGCCACCTGTTCGCGCTCGTCAACCGGGTGACCGGCCTGCTCGACAGGGAGGATGAAGTCAGGGCAGCGGTGCGGGCGCTCGAGGAGGACGGTGTCGCGCCCGAGGACATCGACATCTTCGTGGGGGAGCAGGGCGCGCGGTGCCTCGATCTGTCCGGACGCGAGCACGGCTGGATCATCCGCGTGCTACGGACGCTCGAAGGCGCGGTGGGCGACGAGCGCGAGATCAACCACCGCATCGACGAGGCTCTTCGCCTGGGAGCGACCCTGATCTGCGTCAGGGTTTACAGCGAAAGGGCTCGTGCGCTCCAGATCCTCAAGGCGCTCCACGGGCACGAGATCCACTACTGGGGCCCCTTGTCCTTTGAAGACGTGCCGTCGCACGTTCCCCGTAGACCGAGCTCTGGGTGAGCGCGAATATGCAGTGTGGATTCTCGACATCCACCCAGTCTCGCCAGGGCAGCGTCTCATTGTAGCGACCAACCTCACGTCGAAGATCGATCCGCCCTAATCTTCGCGAAGCCACGGGCGCCGTTCGCGCTCCCGCAACGGCGGCTTCACGCGCGCTTGACAATCCGTCTCAGGAGTCATACGTTGCTTAGTCATAACTAAGCGAGGCTGAGCATGAGCGCATCCAGCCGCCGTGTTCGCGTGACTTTCAGCTGCTGGCCGACACGTAGGCAGGAGCATGGAGCACTCTCCCCGGGATATCGGCGTGCCTCCCCGCCGTGGCCCCTTCGTGGACCTCGACCCGAGCGGGAGCGTCACGGGCAAGAGCCCGGACAGGCAGCGTCGCCAGTTCCTGAACTATTCGTTCTACCGGCTCGACCCGGTGTTCCGCCGGCTCCCCGCCGACGAGCAGCGAGTGGCGGCGGCAGGGTTCATCGACCTGGTGCGGACGTGGGAGTCTTCGGACGACCTGATCCTCCGCACGTACTCACTCGTAGGCCTGCGCGCGGACGTCGACTTCATGCTCTGGCGGATCGCGTTCGACCCGCTGTGCTTCCAGTCGATGGAAGCGGCGATCAGGCGGTCGCAGCTGGGCGCCTACCTGTCGCAGGTGTACAGCCTCCTTTCGCTGCAGCGCAGATCGCAGTACGTCAACCGTATGAAGGGCGCCGGGGAGGGCGTTGAGCTGTTAGCGGGTCAGGGGAAGTACCTGTTCGTGTACCCCTTCGTGAAGACGCGGCCGTGGTACCGCCTTTCACCCCACGCGCGGCAGGGGATGATGGACGAGCACATCGCCGCCTCCGCACCCTTCAAGGGCGTCCACCTGAACACGAGCTACAGCTACGGCATTGACGACCAGGACTTCGTGGTCGCGTTCGACTCGGACTACCCGCAAGAGTTCGCCGATCTGGTAGGGCGGCTGCGTTATACGGAGGCGAGCCTCTATACACAACGCGACACGCCGATGTTCACGTGCGCGAAGGCGCCCATCGATGCGATCCTCGCGCAGTTGGCGAACATGGATTAGCGGGTGGGCGATCGTCGCCTACGGGCGAGAGCTCGAGCGCCCGCGGGCACCAGGTGAGCGAGACGCCGTGATGAACCGCAAGCTGCTGGTCCTTCTCGGTCCCATCGCCGTACTCGTGTTGTTCGCGGGGACGGTCAAGATGGCCTCCTCGCTGATGAGCCGCGATTACAGCGAGCCATACCGGCCCCCTTCTGCGGCCGTCGACGCAACGCCCCGCGCGCAGGAAGCGGCCGCCGAGCAGGCCGACGCGGAGACGAAGGCCCAGGAGAAACCCTACGAGGAGGCCGAGTACCGGACCGTTCCCGTCGTCGGCAGCCGCGTGGCCATCTGGGCGGTCGCGCAGCTCCACCTCCTCTTCGCCGCCTTCGTCCTTGCCGTTCCACTCTTTGCTTTCATCATCGAGGTGATTGGTTACAAAACCGGAGATCTACGATACGACCGGCTCGCGTACGAGTTCACGAAGCTCCTCTCCGTCTCCTTCTCGCTCACCGCGACCTTCGGCGCATTCCTGACGTTCATGCTCATCATCCTGTATCCGAAGTTCACGAACTACCTGATGAGCGTGTTCTCTCCCACCTTTTTGCCATAC
>WHTT01000133.1 GCA_009377605.1 Luteitalea sp. | reverse complement strand
CATCCGGTCCGTCGCGGTCGATGATGGCCTGCAGGCGACGGGCCGCAAACGTCAACGCCTCGGTCCAGGAAGCTTCGCACCATTCCCCGCCAGCGCGGATCAATGGGGTCGTGACGCGGTCGGGCGCGGCGTTGAACTCGAACGCATACCGCCCCTTCACGCAGAGATGGCCTCGGCTCACGCGGCCGGACAGCACCGGGCGGACGCCAACGATGCGGTCACCGGCGACACCCACGGACATCTCACAGCCCGTGCCACAGTACGGGCAGGTCGTCGTGGTCCAGTGCGTCTCTGCTGGCACGGGAGGCTCGCCCTGAGCGAGGCCCTGGGCCGAGTCGAAGGGTTTGTCTTCGAGCGCTCCGGTTGGACAGGTGTCGACGCAGGCGCCGCAACTGACGCACCCGCTGTCGACCAGAGGTCCATTCGAGTCTGGTCGAACGTCGATGCGATCACCACGCTCCCAGACCCGCCACACGAACTGGCCCTGCACGTCGGCGCACATGCGCACACACCTCATGCACGCGATGCAGCGGTTGAGATCGACGCGAATGTAGGGGTGGGCATCGTCAACGGACAGACGCGACGGCATTGGGTCGGCGGCGGCGACCCTGTACTCTCTGAGCAGCCGGTGGAATGGCTCATCGGGGCTGGCCGCCACGGCCTCAGCGGGATATTGCGCGGCCAGCAGCTCGAGCAAGGTTCCGCGCAACGCCTCGAGCGCGGGAGTCCGCGTCCGGATCTGCATGCCGTCCGCCACGGCCGTGGCACACGCGGCGACCGGTGAGGGGAACCCCGCGACGTCGACCAGACACAGCCGGCACATGCCGATGGGTGCGAGGCGCGCATCATGGCACAGCGCTGGGACAGCCCGGTCTACGCTCGTGAGCGCGTCCAACAGCGTGCCGGATGCGACCTCGTACGGGACATCGTCGATCGTTACGCGAGGCATCGGTCAAGCTCCTCGGCGTAGTAGCGCTCTATACTCGCGGCGAAGTCAGCTAATCCGTTGCCGAAACCGCAGAGGCTCGCGGCGCGCAGCGCGGTCGTGAGTCGTGTCCACTCGGTGCGCGTGAGCCGTCCAGGCGAGGCCAGGCGGCGCGTGCCGAGACGACACGGTGTGCAGAGACCGCAGGACTCGAAGGCGCCAAACTCGAACACGTGCTCGATCAGCTCACCGATGCTCGTGTGCTCGTCGATGACCACCACACCACCGTGGCCGACGCTTGCACCGATCGCTCGCATGGCGTCGAAGGCGAGTGGCGTCTCGAGCAGCTGTGGCGGGACCACACCGCTGAGTGGACCACCGACCCAGAGTGCCGTCAATCGGCCGTCGACCAGGCCGTGCCCGAGGTCGTCGACAACTGCGCGGAGCGGGAGACCGAGCTCCACCTCGTAGAGGCCCGGACGCCGGAAGAGCGAATTAAGTGACACGAGCTTCGTGCCCGCGCTGTCCGATGTGCCACGCCGCCGGTAATGAGAGGCACCGTGTCGCGCGATCCAGGGCACGTTGGCGAGCGTCTCGACGTTGTTCACGAGCGTGGGAACGCCGAAGAGGCCGGCCGCTGCCGGATACGGTGGGCGCAGACGCGGCTCGCCGCGACGGCCCTCGAGCGCGTTGAGGAGGGCGGTCTCCTCCCCGCACACGTAGCTCCCATGGCCGATGGCGACGTCCACATCAAGGGTGTGGCGGGCTGCGCCGAGCGGGCTCGAGAGCAGTCGCGCATCGCGCGCCTGATCGATCGCGCGCCTCACGGCTGCCGCCGCCTCGGGATACTCGCGCCGCACGTACACGACCGCATGCGATGCGCCGACGGCATAGCTGGCGATGAGCAGCCCTTCGAGCACGGCGTGTGGATCCTGTTCGAGCAGGATGCGGTCGCTGTAGGCGCCGGGATCACCTTCGTCACCATTCACGACCACCCACTTCGTGACACCGGATGCTGCGGCGACGGCCTCCCACTTGCGACCGGCGGAGAAGGCGGCGCCGCCACGGCCGCGGAGCCCTGCGCGGCGAATCATGTCGACCAGCGTCGCTGGCTGGAGATCGAGGGCGCGTTCCAGGGCCCGATATCCACCCGCGCGCGCGTAGGTGCTCAGCTCGCTGTGGTCACCATCCGCCACGCGCTCCAGCAGGATCGGGCCTGGGCACGCGGCCCGGATCGTCGGCCGCACCGGGCCATCCTCCGTGCTGGCCGGCGCCCGATAACACCGTCCGAGACAATAGCTCGGTGGGTGCTGAGTCATCGCCCGCGTCCACCGGGCGGGGTCCCTACGCCGTGCGACGAAGCATGCCGTGCCTCGACAGCAGTCCGGCCCTGCCGGCGGATCGAGACAATGGAAGAACGAGGCGACGTCGGGTGTCGATGGTTGGTCGGCAGTCACCCGTTGCCACCACATGAAGCTGTTGGTCGCACTGCGCACATCAATGACTGCAGCAGGAGTTGTGCCACAAAGGCAGGGCGGAGGAGCGAGGGCAGGGACAGAGGGTTGAGCGGGTGACAAGGTGACAAGGTGACAAGGTGACAAGGTGAAGGAGTTACCGACTCTATCCGGGTGAACATCGAATGACGTGGCGGCTTCCTCGCTGGTATCAAAGCCAGGAAACAGCGGGGAATATTCCTCGGCCCGTGCTGAAAACTGCTCGCGTCGAAGCCAGGTCACGTCGCCCATCCCTCTGTTTTCCGTGCGGAAAGCCAGGACGTCGTTGGCACTGTGCTTGCGCTCATTGAGTTGGGGAGCTGATATCCCAACTATCGACCGACAGGGATATCGACGTGGAGGATGCTATGACAACGCCGGCCCCACACCGCTCGAGCAGACACGGCTCACCACGCGGCATCTGGCTTGGCCTCGTGCTCCTGGTGGCTGTGGCGGCCAGCGGTGCCAGTACGCCCTCGCAGCAGGCCGCGTCAGCCATGAGTTGGCGGGCACCGCGGCCGCTGGTCCTGGAACATGCCGAGATCCACTGCGAGCTGGCGCGCGCGGCGGATCTGCCGGGTGCGACAGGTGAAGCGGCGAGGCACCTCGCCGCGCTGCTCACAGCGCATTTCCGGAAAGAAGAACGCGATGTCTTTCCAGCGCTCGGCCTCCTGCAGGTGCTCGCGCGCGACGAGACGCCGGAACGGATGCGCGACATCCTGCCACTCACTGAGAGACTGCGCGCAGAGCTTCCTGTGTTACTGGACGAGGACCGCGACATTGCTCGCGCCGTCGAGGAGCTGAAGCGGATGGCCTGGGCGGAGAGTCGACCAAGGTACGCCTTCCTGGCAGACCAAATCCTCCGCCACGCGTGGCGCGACGAAGAGGTCACCTATCCAGCGGCCTTGCTCGTCGGCCGATACGTTCGCGAGCGGCTGCGCACTTCAACAACGCCGTGACACGCAGGCGATCCAGGCGAGCACCCATTGCATAGCACATGCCTTGCGGACAGATCACGGTATATTTCCGCCAGCGCCCGCAATAGCATTACAGGTCATTGCCGGAGTAGGACTGATTGAATGACTTGTTGCACAAGGGGAAGTCGGGGACGATGTTCCCCTCAAGGGCATACGACAACGCGGGCCAGTTGAAGAACGAGGGATCGACGATCTTGACACGATGCAGGGTCGCATCCTCGCTGGTCATCAACCAGTGCACGATTCGGCCACGCCAGCCTTCGACGATCCCGAACGCCGCGGTAAAGGCACCTGGGTGGGGGACACTCGCTCGAATCGCGCCGGAGGGCAGCGCGCGGTACGCCTGGTCGATCAACGTCGCCGACTCGTGGACCTCGTCCACTCTTACGGACATCCTCGCCTTGACGTCACCGCTCGTGAAGACGGGCACGTGGAAGTGAAGCTGCGCATATGCCGCAAACGGATGATCCCGGCGCACGTCGATGTCGAGGCCCGACGCGCGGCCGACATACCCCAACGCGCCGTGATCCCTCGCGCGGTCGGTGTGTAGCACGCCCGTACCTTCGAGGCGGTCGGCAACCAGCGTGTTCTTCAGGCAGATCCCGACAACGTCGTCGAAGTCCGCTACCGCTGCACGTACCTGCGATGTGAGATCCGGGGGAAGCGTCAGCTCCCGCCCGAGACCCCCTGGAACCAGAACACCGCGAAGCAACCGCGATCCCGTGATTCGCTTGTTGAAGCGTAGCAAGCGCTCCCGAATTCGGTAACAGTGCGCATGCGCCACGGCAAACCCGGTGTCATTGACGATGGCCCCGACATCAGCGATGTGATTGTAGAGACGCTCCAGCTCCAACAGGATCACCCGCAAGAGCTGCGCGCGCGGCGGCACGTCGACCTGGGTGACCGCCTCGACTGCCTGACAGTACGCAAGGGCGTGGCCGACGCTCGTGTCGCCCGAGATGCGTTCGGCCAGCTCGACGGCGTCGGCCGGTTGGCGTCCCTCGAACAGCTTCTCCGTGCCCTTGTGCGTGAAGTAGAGACGGGTTCTGAGGTTGATGATCGTCTCACCCATCACGCTGAAGCGAAAGTGCCCTGGCTCGATCACACCTGCATGGACCGGCCCAACCGGTATTTCATAGACGCCTTCGCCGCCCACCTCCGTGAAGGGAAATGGCTGGCCGTCATCGCTGAACACGGCCGTCGCCGCGTTCTTACGGAGTGGATAGTAGTCGCAGGGCCAGAACCCGTGCTTCACCAGCGGGCTGGGGTCGGGATGTCCAGAGATGACGATGCCGAATAGGTCCCGTATCTCACGTTCGAATCTGGAGGCTGGATAGCAGAGTGCCGCCAGCGAGCCGAGCAGCGGTCGACCTCCATCGAGAGGAACGGATGCGTGGAGGAACCAGTTCTGCGTGCGGTGAGCGAACAAATAGTGGACGAAAAAGGTACCCGTGGCCGAACGCCGGTCGTCGGCGGTCATCAAGATCAGGTCGGCGCCAAGCTCACGGAGCGCGACGCCGGCAAGGCGTGTCACGTCGCGAGGCGAGACGAGGCAGTGCACCTCGTTCACGCGCCTGATGGTGATTTCTGTCACATCGATCGCGCTGTGGCTCACGGCATGTAAGACCGTATCGCAAGGGGTCATTGAAGCAGACTCGCAACACTGTCATGAATGAACGCCGAGAAGGGCTTTGGAAGCGCAACGCCAAGGAGGACGAGGATGGCCACTGGCACAATCAGGACCAGGATCGGCCAGCTCGCGCGTTCTCCGGTAGGCACATCATCGGGAGCGGGGCCGTACAACATCCGGTTGAGATGGCCCATCAATGAGATGAAGGCAATCAACAGCAGCAGCAGCACAATGGCGGCCAGCCACATCTTGTGGTTGGCAACAGCTGCCTGGACGAGGAGGAATTCCGAGACGAATAGGCCGAACGGCGGCAGGCCAACGAGCGCCAAGACGGCGGTGGCGAAGAGGCCGCCGGTCCAGGGCATCACGTGCAGGAGCCCGCTGACACTGGCGATTTCCGTGGTCCGGTACCGGTACAGAATTCGGCCAGCCAGCAGAAAGCCTGCGGACTTGGCCACGGCGTGATTGATCACGTGCAGCCAGGCGGCGAAGGCGCCCAGTGGGCCGAGCGCGAGACCGATCGTGACGAGCCCGATGTGCTCGACGCTCGAGTAAGCGAGCATGCGCTTGTAGTGCTGCTGAATGACGAGGCTCAGGGCGCCAATGGCGACCGATAGCAGCCCGAAGCCAATCAGGAGCGCGTTGGAAAACGTTGGATCGACCGAAGCGTCGACGACGGCCTTCCAACGGGCGATGGCGTACGTCGCGACGGCGAGCAGTACGCCGGACATCATGGCGGATATGGGAGAAGGCGCTTCCGAGTGTGCATCGGGCAGCCAGGTGTGCATGGGAGCCAAGCCGGCCTTGGTGCCATAGCCAACCAGAATGAACGCGAAAGCAAGCTGCAACAGCTGCGGGTGGAGAGAGAGCGGAGTGCTCCGCAGCGCCACCCAGCTCTGCCCGATCGGTGTTTCTCCCGCAGTGAACGAAGCCAGGATCGTCCCGGTGAGCGCCAGCGCAATGCCGACCGAACACAGCAGGAGGTATTTCCACGACGCTTCGACCGACGCTTTGGTACGGTGCAGCGGAATCGCGAGAGCCGAGGCAATGGTGGTCGCCTCGATCGCGACCCACATCAGCGCGGCGTTCTGGACTGTGACCGCCACGAGCATGGTGAACGCAAATGCGCTCATGAAGATGCGTAGGCGACGCGTCTGGACAGCGTCGGCATCGTCGGACCGACGCAGTCCGGGCGCCACTGCCATTGCCAGCAGCGTGACAAACGCGATGCACAGCGCGAGAAGCGCCGAGAGAGAGTCGACCTGCCACAGACCACCGGCGGCGCGCTGGCCTCTCATCTCGCCCGAGAACGCCTCCAAGCACAGGCGACTTGACGCGAGGAAGGAGAGCGCGGCACAGGACAAGCCGAGCCAGCCAACAAATCGCCGGTACGGGCGGACGAGCACCGCGAGGCCGGAAGCCAGCAAAGGTGGTAACAGCACAGCAGTGAGCGTCAACATATCTATTGCGCGCTTCTCGGGCCCCATGTGGTGGACGCGTGCTCAGTGCCTGAGCCGTGTGAGCTCGTCCACGTCGATCGTGTTGAACGTCTCGTGAATGTGGTAGACGAAGATTTGCATCACCAGAAAGGCCATCAGCGCGTCGAGACACACGCCGATCTCGACCAGCAGCGGTACGCCGTACGTGCCCACGGCAGCCAGCAGCGCAATCGCGTTTTCCAGCATCAGAAATCCGATGACCTGCGTAATGGCCTTCCTGCGGCTCACGATGATGAACAGGCTCACGAACAAGAGGGCCATGGCGAGTGGCAGTCCGGTACGAGTGGGCAGCTCACTGACCATCACCCACGGCCGTGCCAGCACGTACGCAAACAGCACGAGGAGCCCAGCTATCAGCAGCGAGGTCTCCGTATTGACGTACGGGGCGATCTTCCACTGGATGCCGAGTCGTTGCTGCATCGCGCGCAGCAGGGCGGGAATCGCCATGCCTTTCACGATCAGCAGCAAGCCCGCTACCCAGTACAGCGCCGGGTCCCCGCCGAAGTACCCAATGGTTGCGGTCACGGCCGCCAACAGCCACGATTGCCAACGGTACGCCGTGATGTAGGCCGGTATCCCTTTGCGCCACAGCACAATCAGCCCAGTCAGCAACATCCCGCTGCTGCCCAACGTGACCAGTTGAGAAAAAAGCCCGCTCATAGCGCCCGTCTCACCCCGTGACTCTTCTGGGGCTCACCTCGCGAGGAACGTCGAAATCACGGCCAGGAGCGCCAACACGAACGACGCGCTGAGCAACTCAGGGACTCGAAAGAGGCGCAGCTTCGCAACGCGCGTCTCGAGCACCGCGACGACTACCGCCAGGACGGCCAGCTTCCCGACGAAGCTCAGTAGCCCTACCATCACAGCGCTCGGTGAGAGCGAGACAGCGATGCCCCACGGCATGAAGAGGTTTGCCGCCAGCGCAAAGAGCACCAGCAGCTTTAGCGCGGCGCCCCATTCGAGCAGCGCGAGGTAAGGTCCTGAGTACTCGAGCAACATCGCCTCATGGATCATCGTGAGCTCGAGGTGCGTTGATGGGTTGTCGACCGGCAGCCGCCCGGTCTCAGCGAGTGTGACGATGAACAATGCCGCAAAGGCGAGGAGATGCCCCGGGCCGAGCGCTATTGCGGGCTCGGCAATCGTGCGACCGATGATCTGCGAGAAGCCCGTCGAGCCGGCGCTCAGCGCCAACGCGACAATCGACATCGCCACCGTCGGTTCGCTGAGTGCCACGACGGTCATCTCCCGGGACGCACCCATTCCGCCGAACGGGGAGCCGGTGTCGAGACCCGCGAGCGCGAGGAAGAACGCCCCGAACAGCAGCAGATAAACGAGGGTGAAGAGATCACCGATGACCACGGGATCGGGGAGTGCGACGACCAGCGGGACAAGCGAGGCGGCCACGGTGCTGGTCCCAAACACCACGAACGGAGTGGCCTGGAAGAGCCAGGACGCGGTGTGAGAGACAACCGCTTCCTTCCCGAACAGTTTCCGGAGCTCGAAGTACGGCTGCCACGGTGCGGGCCCGATCCTGCCCTGCAGGCGTGCCTTCAACCAGCGAATGAAGCCCACGAGCGCTGGCGCGAGCGCAACGGCGAGAAGCGTCTGAGCGAGGATGGCCACAGGGCGAATCATCGGAACGACCAAGCCGCGATCAGCGCCACGACGAGAGCCACCGCCACATAGAGCAGATAGAGATGCACGGAGCCGGCTTGCAACCGGCGCACGTGTGTGGCCAAGCCGCGCATGCCATGCATGACGGGCTCGTAGAGCGCGCGTTCGAACCACGGCACGACCACGCTCGTGTACGTGATGGAGCGAACGATGTATCGCGACTCCGTATGTACGCTAATGCTGAGGTCTTGCGTGGGGCGGTATAGCTCGGAGAAGATTCGCCGCAACGGTTCCGCAAATGCCGACGAGGTGTATTCCATGCGTGCCGTGTGCCGAATGCGGCCACACCCCCATGTGTCCGCGTATCGCAGTCCAACGCGACGGGCTCGGGTGAGCGCAAGCGCGACGACGATGACCGACAAGAGGACGACGGTGATCAACGCGGGCGACACCTGCGAGATGCCGTCCGGCGCGAGGAGCCAGGCGCGCGCCGGGGTGACGGCTGGTGTCGCAGCGGAGAGCGAGGAGCGGGTCCCGATGATCTCGCCGATAAGGCTGTGGCCTGCGCTGGCGAGGCGCGGTGAAGCCAGACCCAGGAGCACACAGCCCATCGCCGGCACCGCCATGACCACCCGGGCCGACCAGTGTGGCTCATGGGCGCGAGCGGCCCGCTCGGAGCGCGGCATCGCCAGGAAGCTGATGCCGAACGCTTTGACGAAACAGGCGGCGGCAAGCCCACTCGTGAGGGCGAGGACGCCGACCGCAAGAGGTGTTCCGATGGCACCGGCGGGCGGCGGGATTCGTCCGCCGGCCAACAGCGCTTGAAAGATCATCCATTCCGACGTGAAACCATTGAGCGGCGGCAGTGCCGCAGCGGCAGCCGATCCAACCAGGAACATCAGCGCCGTCTGCGGCATGCCCTTGATCAGCCCGCCCATCTGCTCCATGTTGCGGGTGCCGGTCTGCTGAAGGACGCTGCCCGCGCCAAGGAAGAGGAGCGCCTTGAAACATGCGTGGTTGCACGTGTGCAAGAGCGCCGCGCCAAATCCGGCCAGAGCGAGCGTGTGAAGGCCGTGGCTCTGAAGGACCAGGCCGGCGCCAATCCCGAGCAGGATGACGCCGATGTTCTCCACCGAGGAGTACGCGAGGAGTCGTTTGAGATCGTTCTCGGTCAAGGCGTAGAGCACGCCCACCAGAGCCGAGAGACAGCCGGCGACGAGCGTGAGCCCACCCCACCAGGAAGGGCCAGGCCCGAGGAAATCAATCGTGACCCGCATCAGGCCGTAGATGCCGAGCTTGATCATCACGCCTGACATGAGCGCAGACACGTGAGACGGTGCCGCAGGGTGTGCCCGCGGTAACCAGACGTGGAGCGGGACGATGCCAGCCTTCGAGCCGAAGGCCACGAGCGCCAAGAGAAACACGAGACTTCGCGTACCGGCGGGCAGTGCCGCCGCTCCGGCCCGCAAGTCCGGAAAGGTGGTGGCGCCGGCCGTCGGTGCCATCAGGAAGAACATCGGAAGCAGCATCACGAGCCCGAAATGCGTCATCGCCACGTACGACAGACCGGCCTGTCGGGTCGTAGGGCTCTCGTTTTCGGTCATGACGAGGAAGTATGACGTCACCGCCATGAGCTCCCACGCCAACAGGAAGGTGAAAACGTTCGCGGCGCACACGACGAGGCTCATCCCGAGGAGAAATCCATTGAAGATCAGCCCGAAGAGGCGCAGCGACCGACGGCCGTCGTACTCCGCGGTGTAGCTGACGCCGTAGAGGGCGGCGAGGAGGCTCACGGCGGCGATCAGCGCCAAAAAGAAGGCGCCGAGACGATCGAGACCAATCACGATGCCGCCTGCATCGGCGACCAGGCTGGAGAGTGTGGCTTCCGCGGGGTGGGCCGTCTTCAGCACAGTAGCGGCGGCGATCAGGCCCGCGGCAGAGCCGACGACGGCGCCGACCACTGTGACCACACGGGCCATGCGTGGAGAACGCGCCAAGACAGCCAGTCCGCCCCCCACGAGGTACGCGCCGGCCATGACCCCGAGCGCGCCACTCGCGACGGTCATCGCGGGGATCCCTCGCTGATGGGCATCACCCTTGTGCGTTTCTCCGCGAAGCGATCCAGCCCTTGCAGAATGCCGCGTAAGATATCGAACGGCTCGGGTGGGCACCCGGCAATGGAGATGTCAACGGGGATGACCCGATCGACCGGCCCCACGACAGCGTAGCTGCCGCCAAACACCCCGCAGTTCTTGGCGCAATCACCCACCGCGACCACAAACTTCGGCGCTGGCGTTGCGTCGTAGGTCCGGCGTAACGGAACTTCCATGTTCCGCGTAACTGGCCCGGTCACTAGGAGCAGATCGGCATGGCGCGGCGACGCGACGAAGTGCATGCCGAATCGCTCCATGTCGTAGATTGGGCTGGCGAGCCCCGTGATCTCGAGCTCGCATCCATTACACGAGCCCGCATCGATCTCCCGAATCGCCAGCGCCCGACCGAGGAGGCGTTTGATCCGCTGCTCCAGTACACGGACGATCTCGATCGCTGCTGGATCGCCAGGTGGCACCGCTTCGGTCGCGATCCTCGTTCTCCAGATCTTCGAAAACAGCAACATCGCCGTGCCTACTTCCGTCTTTCTCGCCGGAGCTCCTTCAACATCGTCTGCGTGTCGACGAGACGGTTGTTGAAAATCTCCCGCGCCACCGAGAGCAGCTCGCTGACCAACGGATCGCCAAGGGCGTACTGGACGGTCGTTCCCACCTTCCGCGGTGTCACGATGTTCTTGGCTCTGAGCACCGCAAGATGCTGGGACACCACAGGTTGCTCCAGTTGCAGAAGCTGTTGCAGCTCTTGGACGGTGCGTTCACCTGTACTGAGTATCTCGAGGACTCTTATGCGGATGGGGTGAGCGAGCGCGCGGAAGAAGTCAGCCTTGAAGGCCTGCAGCGCGGTGGGCACAACATTAGAATATTACTATATTTATTTATTGCAACATTATTTCGGTGACGTCACGTCCTCGGAGTGGGTGTGCGCAGCGCGTGTCAGCTCGCGGCGGTGCCGGGCGGGACCTTCATGAGGCCGAATTTCTCGATGCGGTACCGGATCTGGTCGCGGTGCATGCCGAGCAACGCGGCCGCGCGGGTCTGATTGCCGTGCGTGCGCTCGAGCGCCTGCATGACGAGCTCGCGCTCCACTTCCTCGATATTGAGCCCTTCGGGCGGCAGGACCAACCGCCCACGCGTGGAGCTACCCGGCGCAAGCATCAGAAACTCGCTGGTCAGCACGTCCTCGTCGGTGAGGAGCATGGCGCGTTCGATGGCATTCCGCAACTGGCGTACGTTCCCGGGCCAGGGCTCCGCTTGCAGGCTCTTCATCGCGTCCGGTGCCACGGCGCGCACGTGCTTCCGGAACTCTCGGTTGAACTGATCCACGAAGTAGTGGGCCAGAGGCGGGATATCCTCGCGACGTTCCCTCAGTGATGGCATCGTCAGGGGCAGCACGCTCAGGCGATAGAACAGATCCTCGCGGAACCGTCCCTCGCGAACCTCGTGGTCGAGATTCCGATTGGTCGCCGCCACGACGCGCACATCCACGCGAATGTCCGCCACACCGCCCACGCGCTTGAACGTCTTCTCTTCCAGGAAGCGCAGCAGCTTCACCTGGAACATCGGGCTGGTCTCGCCAATCTCGTCGAGGAAGACGGTGCCGCCATCTGCTTGTTCGAGGAGGCCGCGCTTCTGTGTGCGCGCGTCGGTAAACGCGCCGCGCTCGTGGCCGAAGAGCTCACTCTCGAGCAACGTTTCGGTCAAGGCGGAGCACGTGATGTTCATAAAAGGGCGTAGGCGTCGCGGGCTGGCATAATGCATCGCCTTGGCCGCGAGATCCTTCCCAGTTCCGCTCTCGCCCGTAATGAGCACCGTCGAGGAGCCGCTCGCGGCGACCTTGCGGAGGAGGGTCTTGGCCGCCACCATCGCTGACGACTCGCCCATGATGTGATTGAAGGAGTAGGGGGCAGACTGGCTCGCCCGCAGCGCCTTGACCTCGCGGCGCAGCTTGGTGGTTTCGAGGCCACGCTGCACGAAGACGACCATCTCGTCGAGATTGAACGGCTTCTTGACGTGATGATAGACGCCGAGCGTGATGGCTTCGACGGCGCTTTCAGTGGACGAATATGCCGTCATCAAGATGAAGGCAAGGTCCGGGTCAAGCTCGCGGATGCGGCGAAGCAAC
>WHTT01000132.1 GCA_009377605.1 Luteitalea sp. | reverse complement strand
CAATGTGGTCCACACGACCACCGAGCGTCACGACCATGCGTCCGTCGCGGAGTCTTAGCGTGTTCTCCCCATAGAACCCGGCTGTGCGTTTGTTGTTGTCCGCCGAAAACGGGGCGGACCGATCTCCCGTACGCAGGTACGATCGACTGACGCTCGTGACCTTCTCGTAGTCGAAGCCAACGACGACGTTGTTCTGATCTGACCAGCTCCAGGCATCCCTCAGCTGCAGGCCGGCCCAGCCGAGGTCGCTCTCGAACGACAGGTAGGGCAGATACGGCTGGTCGAGTGGGTTCGTTGTCGTGACGTTGAAGGTGTGACTCGATTCGTCGGCGTGGTAGCCCGTGACCGAGAGGGCGTGGCCGCCGACGAGGCCTGTGAGGCGCGCGTCCTGACTCGAGCGCTCGAGGTTCTTGCGACCTTGGGAGCTCACGCCCGTGAACAGGTCGCCCGGCGTCATGATGTCGCGCCCGCGGTAGCCATTCCCGCGTGCTTCGAGACGCCACGCGCCCAAGTTCACTCCCACACGTGCGGAGCCGTCGTAGGTTTTGTAGCTGGTGGCCGGCCGCACCTCGCCATTGCCCATGCGGTAGTCGTCACGTTGATCGAACGCGTTGCCGCCAAGGTCGAAGTCCACCCGCGATGACGCGCTGCCGCCCACGCGCCCCGAGAGCTCGGACGTCGCGAAGCTGCCGCCGCCGAGGCGCGCCGTGCCGGTAAGCTTGCCGCGAGACTGCCGCGTGATGACATTGACGACGCCGCCCATCGCCGAGGAGCCGTAGACTGACGACGCGGCGCCTTTGAGGACCTCGATGCGTTCGACGCTGTCCACCTGCAAGGTCGCCAGGTTCGTCACGCCCGAAGGCCGCCCGTCGATCAAGAGCAACGAGCGCTTATTGATGCCGGAGAACTGCGGGCGGAATCCTCGAATACCAATGCCTGACAAGACGCCGTTGTATTGAATGACGTCCACGCCAGCGGCCTTCTTCAGGACATCGGTCAGATCCGTGGCCACTGTGCGGTCGATGTCGGCGCCGTCGATGATCTCGACCTTCTGGGGCGTCTCGGCAACGCGCGTCTCGACGCGTCGTGCGCTGACGACAACGCTCTCCGAGAACCCGCCGCCCTCGAGAACGGCGCGCACGGGCGGCGCGACGCCACGGGCGGGCACCGTCACCGACTGGGTGGCTGTGGCGTACAGCGCTAGTTCGACTGCGACGGTATAGGTGCCTGGCCTCAACGTCTCGATCGCGAAAGCGCCGGTGCCATCGGTGACAGTCGTGCGCACGACGCGACCGTCCCTATCGGCGACCGTGACACGAGCGCCAGGGAGAACCGCACCGGCTTCGTCGAACGCCGTGCCGGTAATCGCGGGAGCCGTCTGCGCGTCCAGTCGGGACGGCAGGGCAATGAGACACGCAATGCTGAAGGCGGCTGGGATTAGCCGACAAGGGCGAGCAACAATCCGAACCATGAGCGTTGCCTCCGCGGGCAGCGCGGCAGACCGACGGCGGCAACGATGAAGGAGTGCGTTGGAAGGGCGGCGTGACGCCGGAGGTTCCAGTGCGCACTCTCTGTCGTCGCAGAAAGTCGACCGCAGAACCCCTGGGTAGGTCTCCTGGCTCGGAAGGTAGCGAACGTTCGTGCCGTTTGCTGGGCCGCTTCACCTTCCCCGGCTACTGGCCGAGTGGTATTTCGAAGCGACGCGCCTTCACTCACAGTGGCGGGACCGCGCCGGATTTGCACCGGTCTTCCCCGTTATGCCCTCGTGGGCACCCAGGCAGAGCGTGATGGTAGCACACAACGGAATGAGGCGGTATCCGGCACCACAGACCGTTACCGATTCAGCGGCTACAGCCCACTAGCTTGCTTCGGCAACGCGGTCCGCTATCGCGGCGGCCATCTCGGAGCATGTAAGTGAGCGCGCGCCAGGAGGCGCCAGGTCGGCGGTGCGGGCGCCTCGAGCGAGGCTGTCCGCCACGGCCTGCTCGATGGTCCGTGCTTCTTCGTCGGCGTCGAAGCTGTGGCGGAACATCAGCGCCACTGAGAGGATTGCGCCAATTGGGTTGGCGATGTCCTTTCCCGCAATCGCTGGCGCAGAGCCATGCACCGGCTCGTAGAGCGCCGGCCCATTGCCGAGGCTCGCCGAGGGCAACAGGCCCAGCGATCCACCGATGGCGGCCGCCTCGTCCGAGAGAATATCCCCGAAGGTGTTCTCGGTGAGGATGACGTCGAAGCTCGCGGGCGCGAGTGCCAGCCGCATGGCACAGGAGTCGACGAGCACGTGCTCGAGCGTCACGTCTGGAAACCGGGGCGCGGCCTCCTTGACCACACGACGCCAGAGCTGCGAGGTCTCGAGCGCGTTGGCCTTGTCGACCGATGTCATCCGCCCGCGTCGCGCTGCGGCCAACGTGAACGCCACATCCGCCACGCGCGCCACCTCCGGCTCCGTATAGCGCAGCGTGTTGTAAGCACTGGTGCCATCGTCCTCGATTCCGCGGGGCTCACCGAAGTATAGGCCCCCGAGCAGCTCGCGGACGATGAGCAGGTTGGCGCCCGCGGTTCGCTCTGGCTTGAACGGAGAGGCCTCCTCGAGGCCCGGCCAGGCGCGGGCGGGACGTAGATTGGCGTAGACACCGAGGCGCTCTCGGAGCATGAGCAGGGCGGTCTCGATGCGCCCCTCGCGCGGTAGGTTGTCGAACGCCGGATCGCCGACCGCTCCTAGAAAGACGGCGCCCGCTTCCAAGCAGGCCTGCAAGGTGTCGCGTGGAAGCGCCGGCAGATCGAGGCGCAGCGCCGCACCGCCGATTGGCCAACGGCGGCTGTCGACCTGGTGGCCGAATCGGGACGCGGTCGCACCAAGCACTCGCTCTGCGGCCGCAACCACCTCGGGCCCGATGCCGTCGCCCGGCAAGATTGCAAGTCGAATGTACAAGGTTCTGAGTTCTGAGTTTGAGTTGCGCTCAATCGCCAGGGCGAATGCGCTGCTCAGTGTGCACCGCGCAATCCCGCCCAAACGTACCGACTTGGCAGGAGATCATATGCGATGTAGGACGTCAAGCGATGGTAGGGCGCGTCAGCCTCCCGCGCCGTCACGGCCGCCTCGGCGAGGCGGCCCTACCTAGACGCCGTGGCCGTATCCGACCTCGGCAGGTGTGGTGTCTTGGGCAGGTCGCGGGGCGTGGGCGGCCGAGCGGGTGGAATCAGGCGGCGCGGGACTGCCTGCAATCTCGCGTACGATGGCCGCGAGCTCCTCCTCCGACACGGCCTTCTTGCGGTCGGCCAGCGCAATCATCTTCCTATAGACGCCGTCGAGCTCGTGCTTGCTCAACTTGACGCCCATCGCCTCACACCGCTGTTGTACGGCGTGACGGCCCGAGTGCTTCCCGAGCACCAGCGTGGTGCGCGGCACGCCCACGCTTTCCGGCGTCATGATCTCGTAGGTTCGCCGGTCCTTGAGGACGCCGTCCTGATGAATGCCCGCCTCGTGGGCAAAGGCATTCCGCCCGACGATTGCCTTGTTGGCTTGGACCGACTCGCTCGTGAGCTCGGTGAGAAGCTGGCTAGCGGCGAATATCTCGGTGGTCCGAACGCGCGTGCGAAACTGGGTGCGATCCGGGCGGACCTGCGCGATCATGACGATTTCCTCGAGCGCGGCGTTGCCGGCGCGCTCGCCGATGCCGTTCACGGTGCACTCGACCTGCCGTGCACCCGCCCTGAGCGCAGCAACACTGTTCGCGACTGCGAGGCCCAAGTCATCGTGGCAGTGGGTGCTGAAGACCGCCTTGTCGGCATTCGGTACCCGCGACATGATTGCCCGGAAGAAATCCGTAATCTCGTCCGGCGTGCAGTAGCCGACCGTGTCGGGCAGGTTGATCGTCGTGGCACCAGCGCGAATCACGGCCTCGACGATCAGACACAAGAAGTCGAGATCACTGCGTGTGGCGTCTTCTGCCGAGAACTGCACATCGCTCGTATAGCGGCGTGCAAGACGGGTGGCCCGCTCCGCCGCCTCGACGCACTGGTCACGTGACATGCGCAGCTTGCGCTCGAGGTGGAGATCCGATGTCGCGATGAACGTGTGAATGCGTGAGCGCGTGGCCGATCGCAGCGCGACGCCAGCGGCGTCGATGTCGGCTGGGTTGCAGCGCGCAAGGGCCGCAATGATCGGTCTGCGAATCTCGGTGGCGACCAGACGCACCGCTTCGGCATCTGCCTCGGATGCAATGGGAAATCCCGCCTCGATGACGTCGACGCCAAGCGCGTCCAGCTGACGCGCCAACCGCACCTTTTCCTGGATGCGCATCGAGAAGCCAGGGGCTTGCTCACCATCACGCAGCGTCGTGTCGAACACAATGATGTTTGGGTCGGGCATCCAAGATCTCCGTCGACTTCTCCAGTACAGCGCACTCACAGATCCACAGTCAAATTTATAATCCTTACTAAAGCATAACGCTTCCGAATGCTATACTGAGGCGGCCAACTCGTCCGCTGGAGGTGACATGGACCTGGCCGAGCTGCAAGTCTTCCTTACAGTCGCGTCGGAGCGCAGCTTCTCCCGGGCCGCGGCCCGGTTGCATCGCACACAACCGGCGGTCAGTCAGGCCATACGACGCCTGGAGGACCACCTCGGCGAGCGACTCTTCGATCGCTCTGCCAAGGATGGCAAGCTCACCGATGCGGGCCGTGTGCTGCTCGATTACGCCGAGCGGCTGATGCGTCTGGCGGAAGAGGCAGACAGCGCGGTGCGCGAGCTGCGCGACTTGAGGCGGGGACGCGTGCTCATCGGTGCCAACGAGGCGGCCGTGCACGTTGCACTGCCGCTCGTCGAGCGATTCCGCGAGTCCCATCCGCACGTCCAGATCGATATTCGGCGCGTGCCCTCACGGCAGATTGGCGTCGAGGTCCTCCAACGCAGCCTGGACTTTGGTGTCCTGAGCTTCACGCCGGCGGAACGCGGCTTGGGAACGGTCACCATTGGTCACGACGAGCTCGTGATGCTTGCCCATCCGAAGCACCCGTTGGCATCGCGCAAGCAGGTCACGATGGCAGAGTTCGGGCGGCAGGACGTGATTGCGCACAACGAAGCCTCGCCGGCGCGCGAGCGCGTGCTACGGCTGTTCGAGCAGCGCCACGAGCCACTCAACATCGTCATTGCCCTCCCCAGCCTGGATGGAATCAAGCGCGCCGTCGAGATGGATCTGGGCGTCGCGCTGCTGCCGCGGCGTTGCGCGCTTGCAGAGCTCACCGCTGGACGACTGGCGGCAATACCGGTTGCGCAGGTCCGGCTCCCACGAGCGCTGCGGCTCGTCTACCGGGACGGCGCAGAGCTCTCGCACGCCTCGCAGGCGCTGCTCACCGCGGCGCGCGAGTACAGCGCCGAGCTCAAAGACTTTCCGGAGGAGGAAGACAGCCGGCTCGCGTAGCCCACCACTTGCATTGACAATCGTCAGGGCTCCGGCCCGGCCCCCCGCAGGAATCTCCACACGCTGCGTCCGCTGCGCCCGAGCGACGCGCCCACTTTCGCAGCGCTCGTGGCCAGCGCACGACCAGTCGACATGCCGGCGATCCCGACGGCCTTCCCCGTCTCGCGGTTACTCACTGCAACCGCGTCAGCCGTCGAGTCGCCCGAGAGGATCATCGCCTGCCACGGTTGTTGCAAGCCGTTCAACGCTACGACTTGTCCCGCCTTGGCCTTGTGAAGCCGCGTCAGGACGCGGTTGGAGAAGTCGGACTGCATCTTGACCGCCAGCGGCCAGGCCGTTGAGCCGATCCACGATGCCGCGCCGAGAGGGGCCCCCGGCTCTCCCAGGTTGATCACCCTTTCCGTAGGAACGCTGATCATCTCGTCGCAGCGGTCACCGCCGCAGCCCCAAGCGCATCGCCGCTGGCTGAGGAACGAGGCGTGCTTGCCTCGCGAGATCCATACCCTGGGCCCCTGATCGACGGCGTCGACCGTGTCCGCGCCCGCGCCGTGGCTGGCGTCACAGACCGTATCTTCGTGGGCGGCGGCATACCAGTACAACGCGGTCCACGCCGTCACTGGCGCGTGTCGATGCTCGGCGCGGAGCAAGACCGAGACGTGCTCGACGTCGAGCGCATGCGCGATGCGGCCGCAATCTCGGCCCCACAGATGGTAGTAGTGAATCTCTACGAGAGCGCCGGGCCAGCCTGGGCCGAGGTTCTCGAATACCTGGCCGTAGATCGTGCCGTTGCGTGCGACGACACGCGGCTCCGGCGAGCCTGGGAGAAACTCGGCTGGCAGGCCATCACATTCGCGGGCGCTGATCAGGAAATCCGGCGCGAAACGTTCGAGGAGCGCAGTTTCGAACGCGTCCGGCAAGCCATCTCGATCCTGGTCATTTCCGACGACCTCCTCGGCAGCCCTCGTCTCCCCGGCGGAATCCCCGGCAGAATCGTAGGGAGGCCGCGGCGAGGGGTCCCTACCACGATCGTGGTGGGGCGTATTCGCCGAACGCCCGATGGCGAAAGCGATCCCTGGCTGAGTCGAGGCGCCCAAAAGAACAGCGACCAGAACGACCGCCGGCCCTACCTGGACGGCGTGAGCCACCTTCCGAACCATTCTCACATTACCGAGAGGATGCTACTCGATTTGGTGCGGGACAAAAAAGGGGACGCTTGACATGCACGTGGCCATCTTCACCGACAACGACTTCGGCAAGGTGTCAGGAGTCACGACGACACTCCAGGCCGTGCTGCGGTGGCGCCCATCGGATATCCGCATCCGCATCTACACGGCGGCGGACCTCTCACGCGACCAGCCGGATTACCTTGCGCTGCGCTCCAGTGGCGTGGGCATTCCCTTCTATCGGGACATGAAGATGTACGTGCCGCGCTTCCTCGCGTTCCTGCGCCACGCGCAGATGGACGACCTCGACCTGGTTCACTACACGACGCCGGGACCGGTGGGCCTTGCGGCAATGTTCGTGAAATGGCGACTCGGGATACCGATGATCGGGAGCTTTCACACGCAGCTCTCCGAGTACACGGCGCTCCTGAGCGGATCGCCCCGTCTTGGCAGCCTCATGCGCGAGTATCAGCGCTGGCCATATGGCAAGTGCGAGCGGATTCTGGTGCCCTCAGAAGCCACTCGAGCGCTGCTCGTCGCTGCAAAGCTGCGCCCCGAGAAGATTCGCATTTGGACACGCGGCGTGGACACGGAGCGCTTCCGGCCAGCGGCACGATCGGCGGCGATGCGTGAGGCGTGGGGCGTGACCGACGATCGACCAGTGCTGCTGTACGTGGGCAGGCTCTCTGCGGAGAAGGGGCTCGGTCAGGTGTCGAGTCTCATGCAGGCGCTGCGCGCCACCGGTATCGACTACCGCTTCGTCTTCGTCGGTGACGGTCCAATGCGTCGCGCCCTCGAGACCGCCTGTCCAGACGCCGTGTTCACGGGCGCGCTCTCACATGAGGACGTCGCGGTCGCCATGGCATCGGCCGATCTGTTCGTCTTTCCGAGCCGGACGGACACGCTCGGCAACGTCGTGTTGGAGGCGCAGGCTTCTGGCCTCCCGGTGCTCGTCTCGGACGAGGGTGGTCCGCGCGAGAACATGGTGGCAGGCGAGACCGGGTTCGTGTGCGCGGCCGAAAGGGCAACCGACCTGATCTCGCGCGCGGTGCTCTTGGCGCGCGAGCGCGACCAGCGCATCGCCATGGGGCGAGCAGCTCGCGCTTACACGCTCGGGAGAAGCTGGCCGCGCGCCCTCGCGCCGCTCTATCAAACGTACCGCGATGTCACAGCGGCTCGCCTGACAATACCGGCGGTCTCCGCGACAAGGGCGATGCGAGCTCAGAAAGGATGACATGGCAAGTGCGCGTGAGCGGACCACGACTTCCATGCACGAGAGGAGCACGCGAGTGACCGAGACCGTAGGCGCTGTGTTGCTGTCGCTGTTTCGTTCGCCAGGCCAGCCGTGCGACGGCCGCCATGTTCGACTGGACAGGCGTCGCACGCATGATCTTTGGTGTATACGATTCGCTGCACGACCGCAGGCGCGGCTTCCGGGACGCCCCGGGGCGCCTTGCCGGTCCGGTGCTCTCCAATTCGTGAGGCTCGATGACATTCGTGCACAAGATCTGGATGATCGGCATCCTCCTCCTCGGCGTGACAGCGTCGGCAGGAGCGCAACCCTCGCAGGCGACACCCGGCACCCCTCCGGCGAGCACATGTGGTCTTCGTCTTGGCGTGCGGTTCAACGGCCTCAACAATCGACTACGCACGCTGGGTCCTGGAGGTTGGACCGGGTGTTTGGTAATCAGGATTCGGGGGGTTGGTCAATGCTACCGCGACGCAAACACAGAGGTCTTGCCCTGCGCATCGAAGGTCAACACGTCGTAGGCATCCTTGCGGAAGCCTTCCATCCCTGGAGATCCCATCGGCATCCCTGGCACCGCGATGCCCGGCACCTTCGGCCGTTCCTGTAACAGCTTGCGAACGACGTCGGCGGGAACGTGGCCTTCGACGACGTAGTCACCAACGATTGCCGTGTGGCAGGAGCGCATGCTGTCCGGGACGCTGTGCTGGTCCTTGATGGTCTCGAGCGCGTCGTATTCCACGTCTTTCGACGTCACGTCGAAGCCGTTGGCGCTCAGGTGGTCGTTCCATTTCGCGCAACAGCCGCACGTAGCGGTCTTGTAGACCGTAACGGGAACGGGCTTCTCCGCCTTCTGGGCCATCGCCGCAACCGCAGTGATTGAAACGAGAAGCAGGACACGCGTGAAGATGCGAGCCGGGCTGACGAGCAACATGTGTACTTTCCTTTGGACCCGTGTGAAGCGCACTGATACGCCAAAGCATCATTGTAGACCGACGCGGCTCAGTCCTCGATATCGAGCGCGATTTGCAGCGCCCGTGCGACCTCCTGGAGCGTTTGGGGCGAGAGTCGACCCACAAACCGTGTCAGTCTGGCTTTCGGCAGGCTGACGAGCTCATCGCAGTGAACACTGCTCTCGTGCTTCAGACCTTCATCAACGCCAACGGCCACCTGCGTCGAGAGCCCGTCGTGCCGTGAGTATATCGGTGCGCAGATCACGGTAGAAAGGCGCGAATCGACGAGGGTCTGGCGGCTCACTACTACGAACACGCGAAACCGCTTCGGTTCTGCGGCAGTCGGATGGGGGACGCGGTAGAGCTCCCCGCGCTTCATGGAATCACCTGATACTCCAAGACATCCTCTGCCTCGGCATTGAGGCGGTCGGCGTGGCGATTCAGCAGCTCGAGCTCACGTGCGTCTCGTGCCTGGCGACGCACCTGTCCGAGAAAGGTTCTCAAAGCCGACTCGATGAACTCGGAACGGCTCTGTTGTTTCCCTGCCTCCCGGTCAATCGCTTCCAGCAGATCCGCAGAAAGCGTCACCGATGTCTTGACTTTCATACCACCAACTATACTTCCAACAGTATTCCATATCAAGCGCACGACCAGCACCAGGACTTTATCAATGCGGTCTCGGACTGGGGAGATGAATGAAGCGCGGCGCTCGCGTGTCGGTCGGCGAGTGTCAGGATCAAAAGCCGCTGACGTACGGGAGACGCGCGGCGGTCGCCTTCACCTGCTCGGGATTCTCCAGAAGCAGGTTCGTGGCGTCCCACGCGCCGGAGACAAGGGCCTCTTGCGCGGCGCGCGACATGCCCAGTGCGACAACGCGATCACCGGCGGTCAGCGCGAGCGCCTCGAGATCGACATCGACGGCCATCGACGACGAGCTCTCGGCGAGATCCATCAGCCAGGACGCGTCCTCCGCTGAAACCGTCAAGCACGGAATGCCAAGCAAGACCGAATTGCCAAAGAAGATCTCGGAGAACGACTCTCCAATCACGGCACGAATACCCCAGCCGCGCAGCGCCTGCGGTGCATGCTCACGTGAGGAGCCGCAGCCGAAGTTGCGGTTCACGACGAGGATCGATGCCCCGCGGTACGCCGGGTTGTCGAACGGATGCGGGCGGCTCGGATCGGTCGACGCACGGTCGTCCTCGAATACGTGCTGATCGAGACCCTCGAACGTAATCGCGCGCAAGAACCGCGCCGGGATGATACGGTCCGTGTCTATGTCGTGGCCTCGGAGCGGCAGCATCGTGCCCGTCAGGCGTTGGATGCGAGGAGAGGGAGAGCTCATGGCAACATTTCAATGTGCCCGACCTAAAGGTCGGGCCTACACCCGTTGATGGCAAGATGCGCATGTAGGCCCGACCTTCAGGTCGGGCGACGCGGCGCGTCGAGCATCGTCCGAACGTCCACCACTTCACCTGCAATTGCCGCCGCGGCGACCATAGCGGGGCTCATGAGCAGCGTACGCCCGGTCGGGCTGCCCATCCTCCCCTTGAAGTTGCGGTTCGAGGAGGAGGCGCAGATCTCTCGGCCTGTCAGCTTGTCCGGGTTCATGCCGAGACACATGGAGCAACCGGCGCCGCGCCACTCGAAGCCTGCGTGCCTGAAGACCTCGTGCAATCCCTCCTGCTCGGCGGCGGCGCGCACACCCTGGGAGCCGGGCACGACGAGCGCCTTGACGTGTGGCGCCACCTTCTGGCCTGCCACGAGGCGCGCGGCCTCGCGGAGATCCGAGAGTCGCGAGTTGGTGCAGGAGCCGAGGAACGCGACATCGATCTTCGTACCGGTGATGGCTTGCCCGCCCGTGAAGCCCATGAACGAGAGCGCCTCGCTTACCGTGGAGCGCTCGTTGGGTTGATAGCTGTTCGCACCAGGGATGCGCTCGTCCACGTGAACCGACTGCCCCGGATTGAGCCCCCATGTCACGACCGGCGCCAGCCGCCCGGCATCGATCTCCACCTCATCGTCGAACGAAGCATCAGGGTCGGATGCGATCGAGCGCCACCACTGGCGAGCGCGATCGAACCCTTCACCCACCGGAGTGAATGGGCGCCCCTCCATGAACGCGAACGTCGTGTCGTCCGGATTGACGTAGCCGACGCGCGCGCCTCCCTCGATGGACATGTTGCAGATGGTCATCCGCTCGTCCATCGACATCCGCGTGATCGTCGAACCCGCATGCTCGTAGGCGTAGCCCACGCCGCCCTTCACGCCGAGCCGTCGGATGATCTCGAGAATCACATCCTTCGCGTAGACCCCGCGCCGAAGCACGCCGTTCACGTTGATCCGCCGCACCTTCAATGGCTCGAGCGCCAGGCACTGCGATGCCAACACGTCGCGAACCTGCGACGTTCCGATGCCGAAGGCCACGGCACCGAATGCGCCGTGCGTGGAGGTATGCGAGTCGCCGCAGGCAATCGTCATCCCAGGCTGCGTGAGACCAAGCTCCGGGCCGATGACATGGACGATGCCCTGGTGTGAATCACCGAGGCCGTAGAGCGGCACGCCGAAGTCACGGCAGTTCACCTCGAGCGCCGACAGCATCGCCTCTGCCATCTCGTCCGCGAAGGGCCGTTCCAGGTCGCGCGTCGGCACGATGTGGTCGACCGTGGCGAACGTGCGCTCGGGGAAGCGCACCTTCCAGCCGCGAGCGCGCAATTCGGCGAACGCCTGCGGCGTGGTCACCTCGTGCACGAGGTGTAACCCGATGAACAGTTGGGTTTGACCGGTTGGCAGGGTGCGGACCGTATGCGCGTCCCACACCTTTTCGAGCAGCGTCTTGCCCATGGATATTCAAAATAGCCGGCCCTCGGGCGACCCACACGCGATCCAGCCGAGAGCCGTGTCAACCCCAAGTACATACCATCGGCGCCGGGTAAGTCAAAGTTATAATGTCTACGAAATAATAACGTATTCTTCTGGGAGTGTCGGCGGGCCTTTGCCTCAGCCCTGCTCGCGAAGCACCGTCACCGGGTCGACGCCCGCCGCTCGGCAGGCGGGAACAAAAGCCGCCAGTAGGCCTACGGCAATCATCGAGACACAGGCCATCGCGAGCGCTAGCGGATCGACGGGCGACACTTGGAACAGCAGGCTTTCGAGGACTCGGGTCAGCGCGAAGGCGCCGATCAGCCCAAGGACGAGCCCGGCCGCGACCATCGAACCGGCGCTCCGCAACACCTGGGAAAGGACGTTCCGCGGCTGCGCGCCGAGCGCCATGCGGATGCCGATCTCGCCTCGCTGCAGCGTGACCGCATGCGCCAGGACACCGTACAAGCCGAGCGCGGCAAGCAGCGAGGCCACGAAGGCAAACGCGCCAATGACCGACGCTGGACGGCTGGCGGCCGACAGCGTCCGCGCCTGCACCTGGCTCATCGTCGCCACGTCTCCGAGCGGGAGGTTCGAATCGACCTGCCCGACCGCTTCGCGGATGCTAGGCATGATGGATGCCGCGTCTGGCTCCGTGCGGACGACCAGCTTGACGCCCCGCGAGGGAACCTGCGCCAACGGGACGTAGACCACTGGCGGGTCTGGCTGCCAAGGCACGTCAACGCGCTCACTGCGGATCACCCCGACGATTTCGAAGGGCGCCTTGATGGAATCTTCCTCTGCGTAAGCGGGACACGTGAGGTTCACCGTCTGCCCGACAGCGTCCTTCATGCCAGCGACGTCGACCAGACGCCTCGCCAGGGCTTCGTTGATGACGATGACCCGCCGGGCGCCTCCGCGATCGCGGCGGCTGATGCCGCGGCCGGCTGCAAAGGGAATGTCGAACGCCTCGAAATACCCGGGATCGACGCGCTTGAAGCGAACGGCGCCTTGCTCCACACCCTCGACGAACAGGCGCTCGCCGTTGTTGATCCATTCGAGCGGCAGGTGCGTCGACAACGCCGCGCGGGCAACGCCTGGCACCGCGTGCAGTCGCTCGGCAATCGACTCGTAGAAGCCTGCCGCGCGCT
>WHTT01000131.1 GCA_009377605.1 Luteitalea sp. | reverse complement strand
CCGTTTCGATTGGCCGGTTCGGAAGAAGACTTCAAAGAAGGATTGAAGGGGCTGAACGAGGTTGCGCAGTTCCTCACGAGCATCGACTGTCCGCGTATGATGGCCGTGCTCTCGCCCGCGAGCCGCACGCCGAAGGCGGAGCAGCGCAAGATCGTCCAGGAGCGATTGAGCGCCATTTCGGAGACCCTCGCGCCCTCGAAGATCCGCCTGGGGCTCGAGTTCCTCGGTCCGATGTACATGCGCACCCGCCTGCCGCACGAGTTCATCTGGCGGATGGACGAGACGCTCGAGCTCGCGAAGGACAGCGGCCCGAACATTGGGCTGGTGTTGGACGCCTGGCACTGGCACCACGCCGGCGCGTCTGATGCCGACATCCTCGCCGCCGGCAAATCGCGCATCGTCCACGTGCATGTCTCGGATGCCAAGGATCAACCCCCCGAGGAGGTGCGCGACAACCAACGCTTGATGCCCGGCGAGGGGATCATCGACCTGATGGCGTTCTTTCATGCGCTCGCGAAGATCGGGTACACGGACGCGGTCAGCCCAGAGCCCCTCGGCCGTGTGCCCGACGATATGTCCGCCGAGGAAGGCGCGCGCCTCGGGTTGGAGACGACCAGGCGGGTGATGGAGAAGGCAGGCGTGTTGACGGGTGACAGGGTGACAGGGTGACAGGGTGACAAGGTGACAAGGTGACGGGGTTTGCGGGCTGAAGGCAAGCACATCGAACGAAACGAAAGCCTCGCGCTACGCTCACCCCGAGCATCGAATTGCCTCTGACCTGGTCACCCTGTCACCCTGTCACCCTGTCACCCGTATCAAGGGGGCCGAGTGATGTCCCAGATCGTCAAGAGCGCGGCCGTTCACGACGTCGTGGTGATCGGGTCGGGTGCCGGTGGCGGCACGGTGACCAAGGTGCTGGCCGACCTCGGTGTGTCGGTGCTGCTGATGGAAGCCGGGCCGATGGTGAGCGCCGCGGACTTCAAGGAGCACATGGCGCCGTACGACGTGCCGCATCGCGGCGTTGGTGAGCGCGCCGAGGGCTACTTCGGTGAGCGGGCGGGACTACGCTTCGGTGCGACCTATGGCGGCGCCGAGCTCGAGGGCGAGCCGTACACAGTTGCCGAAGGCAGCGAGTTCCGTTGGTTCCGCTCGCGGTGCATAGGCGGTCGTACCAATCATTACGGGCGTATCACGCTTCGCTTCGCAGACTACGACTTCAAACCGCGCTCGCGCGACGGTCTCGGATGGGATTGGCCGATCTCCTACGAGGACCTTTCACCGTACTACGACAAAGCGGAGAAGCTCATCGGCGTGACCGGCAGTGTCGAAGGCATCCGCAGCGCGCCCGATGGCATCTTCCAGCCGCCGGCCGCGCTTCGCGTGCACGACGTGCTGGTTCAGCGTGCCTGCGCAACGCTCGGTATTCGCGCCGTCCACGGACGTCGGGCGGTCATCACGCAGCCGACCCACGGTCGCCCCGCCTGTCACTACTGCGGTCAGTGTGGGCGTGGATGCAAGACGGCGTCGAACTACGCGTCGAGCTATGTGCAGATCTTTCCCGCCATGAAGACCGGTCGCGTACAGGTCATCACCAACGCGATGGCGCGGGAGCTGGTGACGGACCAGAACGGCCGCGTGAGCGCCGTGTCCTATATCGACAAGACGAGTGGCAGCGAGCGGCAGGTGCGATGCCGGACCGTCGTCTTGGCCGCGAGCGCGTGCGAATCGGCGCGGCTGCTGCTCAACTCGAAGTCGGGGCGGCATCCCGAGGGGCTCGCCAACTCCTCCGGTCAGGTGGGGCGATACCTGATGGACACCGTCGGATTCGCGATGTCAGCGAAGGTCCCGGCGCTCGTCGGCATGCCGCTCTACAACTCGGATGGCTACGGGGGACATCTCTATGTGCCGTGGTGGCTGTGGGACAAGCACGAGGCGCTGGACTTCCCGCGTGGCTATCACATCGAGGTGGGCGGCGGGTACGGCATGCCTGGCATCGGATCGTTCGACAGCACGGTCGAGCGCCACGAAGGCTACGGCCTGGCGCTCAAGAAGGCCATTCGCGATGGGTACGGCGTGAACGTGAGCCTGAGCGGCCGCGGCGAGATGATTCCGAACGAGGATTGCTACTGTGAGATCGATCCAGAGGTGAAGGATCGGTGGGGCATTCCGGTGCTGCGCTTCCACTGGGCGTGGAGCGACCACGAGCTCGCGCAAGTGCGCCACATGCAGGCGACCTTCCGCGCGATTCTGGAGGCGATGGGCGGTCAGATCAACCCACGCCGGAGGAGGCCGGACCCACCGCCGTCGCAGGAGCCGAGCCGAGCTCGGATGGCGGTAGCGGCCCGGGCGCCCGATGATCCCCCCATCTCGACCGGCGGCGCGATCATCCACGAGGTGGGGACCGTTCGCATGGGTGACGACCCTCGCGCGAGCGTGCTGAACAAGTACTGCCAGGCGCACGACGTCAAGAACCTCTTCGTGGCCGATGGTGGCCCGTTTGTCGGCAATCCGGACAAGAACCCGACACACAGCATCATCGCGCTCGCCTGGCGTACCGCAGAGTACCTGGCCGAAGAAATGAGGAAGGCCGATGTCTGAGATCAGCAGGCGCGACATTCTCCGCACGCTCGCCTCGACCATCGTCTCCGCGGGCGTCATCGACCGAGTTGCGGCGCATGAGGTCCATGCGATCGTGGACCAAGCCGCGCGGGCCGCCGGCGGCGCCTACACGCCGACGGCGCTTTCTGCCCACGAGTTCCAGACGCTGGATCACTTGACGGATCTCATCGTTCCCGCCGAGAACGGGGGGCCGAGCGCGTCCGATGCAGGCGTGGCGGCCTGGATCGACATGCTCGCAGGCGTGAACGACAAGTTGAAGTGGATCTATACGAGCGGGCTGAAGTGGCTCGATGACGCGATGAGGCAAGAGGGTGCCTCTGATTTCCTCAGCGCATCGCACACCCAACAAACGGCAATGCTCGATCGCATTGCGTATCAGCGCAACGAGACGCCAGAGCTCGCGCCGGGAATCGAGTTCTTCCGGTGGACGCGCCGCATGACCGTGGACGGCTTCTACACGAGCAAGGTAGGGATGAGTGACATTTACCTCGGCAACACGGCGTCAGCCACCTACGTCGTGCCCGCCGAATCCATCCAGTACGCGCTGAAGCGAAGCGGTCTTGCATAGATGTTGGTCCTTCTGGCGTGGCGAGCCGCCCCGCTGGTGACGCCGGAGGTCCGTTCCGTAACAAATCCGTTTGACGCCGCCCGCCCGTGCTCGTAGCGTTGACGTTATCGAGCAGATGAGGCAGTTTCGCTCCGAGGGCCAATCCGTTGGCGAGGGGGCACAGCACCGTAAAGTACCTTCCACTCTCAGGGCGACTGCGGGTACACTCTCAGCACCGGAAACCGATGGAACCGCTTGCGGCCGCTAGGCCTCTATAGGTGCGGCCGCGGGAAGCTCGCTTCCCGAATTTCTTTGAGGAGGAGGGGATTATGGGACGCAGGACCAGCCTGACGGCCTTTGCCGTCGTTTGGGTCGTGCTTGGTGCGACGGCAGGGATCGTCTCGGCGCAGGTGACAACCGCCACGGTGGCGGGAACGGTCCGAGATGCCCAGGATGCCGCCGTGCCCGGGGCGACCGTGACGCTCGTCAGCGAAACGCGCGGCACCACATTGGGTGACGCGGTGACGAACGAGAGTGGCGACTTCGTCTTTGCCAATGTCCTGGCCGATGCGTACACCGTCCGAGTGACGTTGGAAGGCTTCAAGACCGTCACACGTGCCGGCATCGACGTCAGCCCTGGAGACCGGGTGGTGGTGCCGGCAACGGTGCTGGAGGTTGGCGGGCTGGATGAGACGGTGCAGGTGACCGCCGAGACACCGCTGATTCAGTCGCAGAGCGGTGAGCGCTCGTTCACCATCGCCACCACACAGGTCGAGAACCTGCCGATCTTGAACCGCAACTTCGCCACGCTGGGGCAGCTCACACCGGGTGTGATGGGCGGCGGGACCATGCAGACGCAGAGCGGCCAGCAGGCCAGCCGCATCGGCGGCGGCGGGCAGAACAACGTCATGATGGACGGCGTCTCCACGATGGACACCGGCAACAACGGCCAGATGCTGCAGATGAACGTGGAGTCGATTGCCGAGGTCAAGGTGCTCACCTCCGGGTACCAGGCGGAGTACGGCCGGTCGAGCGGCCTGCAGATCACGGCGGTGACCAAGAGCGGCGCGAACCAGTTCCGCGGATCGCTCTACGACGTCGAGCGCAACTCGGATTGGGACTCGAACACCTGGCGGAGAATCCACGACGGCGATCCCAAGGAGGACGTGAAGGAGCGCGACTGGGGCTATACCATTGGCGGGCCGGTGGGCCGGCCGGGTGGGAACAACAAGTTGTTCTTCTTCTACGCCCACGAGTACCGGCCGCGTGAGACCGGCGGCGCCATCAATCGGTTCCGGGTGCCCACGGCGCTCGAGCGGCAGGGAGACTTCTCGCAGTCGCGCGACAGGAACGGCAATCTCGTCAACCTGATTCGCGACTCCGCCACGGGGCTGCCCTGCACGGCGGGCGATACCCGGGGCTGCTTCCAGGCCGGGGGTGTCCTCGGCCGGATCCCGCAGAATCGGCTGTACGACGTCGGTCAGAACGTTCTGAATATTTACCCGGAGCCGAATGCCCAGGGGCTCGACTTCAACTACGAGACCGAGCTGCCGCTCGTCGACAACCTGATTCAGCAGCCGGCGATTCGACTCGATTACCAGCCGTCCGCGTCCTGGCGGTTCACCGGCAAGTACTCGTCGCAGCGTCAGCGGACCTTCATCCGCCCGGGGAACAACTCGATTCCCGGCTTCAACGACGTGGACAACAAACACCCGGTGATCCACGCGCTCTCGGTGACGGCCAACTACAACGTCAATCCCACCACCTTCGTCGAAGCCACCTACGGCGTGACGCAAAACCGGCTGGCGGGCGGTGGGGCCAACGGCGTGCTCATGACCGACGCGTCGAACCGGTTCAACCTCGGCCTCGGTGAGCTTCCGCTGCTCTTCCCAGACGCTGGAATCGTCGACGAACGTTACTACGCCTTCGGCACGCTGCAGGACTACGGCACGCCGTACTTCCAGGATGGCCGCATTCTGCTGCCGCCGGTCTTTCAGTTCGGAGATTTGATCGACGACAGCAACGGCAATCCGCCCCATCCGCCGAACCTGCTGTTTCCCGGCTGGCTCAACATCAACCGGACGCAAGACTTCTCGGCGAGCCTGACGAAAGTCATGGATCGGCACACGCTGAAAGCCGGCTTCTATTTCAACCACAGCTTCAAGGCGCAGAACCTCAACGCCGGCGGCGGCGCCTCGTTCCAAGGCACCTTGAACTTTGGTGAGAACACCAACAACCCGATCGATACCGGCTTCGGCTTCGCGAATGCCGCGCTCGGGATCTTCTCGTCGTACCAGCAGCAGTCGGAGTTCATCGAAGGCAGCTATCTGTACAACAACATCGAGTGGTACGTGCAGGACAACTGGAAGGTGAACGACCGGTTCACGCTCGACTACGGCATGCGCTTCACGCACCAGCAGCCGCAGTACGATCAGTTCTCCCAAGGGTCGAACTTCTTCCCCGATCAGTGGAGTGCGGCCAACGCGCCCGTGCTCTTCCAGCCGGCGTGCGTTGGGGTCAACCCGTGCTCTGGTGAGGACCGTCGCGCCAGGAACCCGGTGAGCGGCGAGCTGCTGCCTCCGGGCAGCGAGGCGCTCATCGGGCAGATCGTGCCCAATACCGGCGATTCGCTGAACGGGATCGAGCAGGCTGGCCAGGGGATCACGAAGCACAACTACGAGTGGCCGGCGATTGCGTTCGGCCCTCGTATTGGCGCAGCCTACGATCTCACAGGTGACTCGCGGATGGTGCTCCGCGGCTCGTGGGGGCTGTTCTTCGATCGTCCGGACGGCAACTCTGTCTTCTCGCAGAGTGGGAACCCGCCGAACTCGACCTCCACCACGCTGCGGTTCGGACAGTTGCAGAGCCTCGCGTCCGCGCCGGAGAGCCAGGGTGTGCCGCAGCTGATCATCTACCGGTTCGACAACGACAATCTACCCACGTCGTCACAGTGGAACGTCGGCCTGCAGATGGCGATACCGTGGTCCTCCACGCTCGACGTTGCCTATGCCGGACAGCGCTCGTTCAACGTCCTCGGTGCAGAGCAAGCGGGAAACGCCGTGAACATCAACGCGGTGGATTTTGGCGCGGCGTACCTGCCGCAGAACCAGGATCCCACACGCAACCCGAGCAGCACGCCGGGCGCAGCGGCCTACACGACGGAGTTACTGAGGCCGTTCACGGGCTATGCGAATATCAACCAACAGTGGCAGGACTTCTGGCGCCAGTACCATGGCCTCCAGTTCTCGTTCCAGCGGCGCTTCCGCGATGGCATTTCCGCTGGAGTGAACTGGAACCTCACCTTGAGCGACAAGGGCACGTTCGGCGTGCCCGTGCGCCTGGAGCACGGTCCGGATGGCAGCGTCTCCGTTCGAGAGGACCAGGCGGAGTTCAATGAGCTCATGGAAGACCAGAATACGCCAACGCATGTGTTCCGGGCCAATATCGTCTGGGCCCCCCCGAACATTGGACTGGGGTCCGGCGGCGGCGCGCGCGTGGCGGAAGCCATCATCAACGACTGGCAGGTCTCCGGCATCTGGACCGGCGCTTCCGGCACGAAGTACGACATCGGGTACGACTACGGGAACGACGGCGACAACGTGAACATCACGGGGTCCCCGGACTACGGCGGGCGCATCCGCATCGTGGGAGATCCCGGCAGCGGCTGTTCGGGTGATCAATACGGCCAGTTCAACGCGGCGGCGTTCGCGGCACCGATGCCCGGGAGCCTGGGCATGGAGTCCGGACGCAACTACATGAGCGGCTGCTGGCAGAACATCTGGGACATGGCGCTCGCGCGCAACTTCCGCATCGGCGGCACCCGGAACCTCCAGGTGCGCTTGGAGATCTACAACCTGTTCAACACGGTCGTGTACAACGACCGCCAGACGACGCTGCAGCTCAATAGCCCGACGGATCTGACCGTGCGCAACCCGCAGTTCAACGCCGACGGCTCACTCAATCAGGATCGCGTGAGACCGGCCGACGCGGGCTTTGGCGGGGCTGAAAACGCACTCGCGCTTCGCTCTGTGCAGTTGCAATTCCGGTTCTCGTTCTGAGCGCTGGGAGCAGCCGACAGGCAGCGGGGTGAACGCCGCAGCGTCGTAACCACGAGGACACGAAGGATCAACCACGAAGAACACGAAGATCACGAAGGATAACAACAAGAATCTCTTCGTGGTCTTCGTGTCTTCGGTGGTTTGATCTTCGTGTGCTTCGTGTGCTTCGTGTGCTTCGTGTTCTTCGTGGTTGATCCTTTGTGTCCTTCGTGGTGCTCCTTCGTCCCTTTCGTGGTTCGAGCCCTCGCGCCCGGTCCTACCGAAACGTCCCTCGTACTTTCTTCCCGCCAGAGTGCTACGATGTCGCTTGTTGTCTCTGACCTCCAAGGTGGACGATGAGCCCATCGAAGTCTGGCAGAAAGACCGTTACCAAGCACGTCAGGCGTCGGGTCCTGGAACGGCGGGTGCTCCGAGAGGACATCCGAGATGAGCTAATCGAAGATATCCTCCACGGGCGTCTCCCGCCCGGCGATCGGATCGTCGAGACCAGGATTGCCCAGCGCTTCGGCGTGAGTCAGGCCCCCGTGCGAGAAGCCTTGCGCGACCTCGAGCTGCTGGGGTTCATCGTCAGCTCACCGTTCCGTGGGGCGATCGTGCGGCAGCTGTCGGTCGAGGATCTGGTGCAGATCTATCCCATCCGGGCCGTGCTCGAAGGGCTCGCGGCGCATGACGCGGCAACGCGCATCACGGCGTCGGACTTGAAGCGGCTCGAAAGGTTGCTGGCGACGATGCGAAGCGCGGCGTCGCGAGGGGACAAGCGCGCAGCCGTCGATGCCGATTTCGCGTTTCACCTCACCATTGTGGAAGCCTCCGGCAACTGGCTGCTCAAACAGTTCTGGGAGCGCATGCGCCTGGCAACCACGACGCTCCTCACCATCGCGAAGACGCATCGATCTCTGCCGGAGATCGCAGAGCGGCATCAACTGGTGCTCGATGCCCTACGGAGCCGCGATGCCGACGCGGCGGAGCAGGCCATGCGCCGTCACATCGACGAGCCGGGACAGTGGCTCCGAACGGCGATGGAAGAAGCCGAGGCCCAGAAGCCTGATCAGAGGCGCTCGACCCCGCGGGCGAAGAAGGCCGCGGGGTGAGAGCGCCCGACCTCAAGGTCGGGCCTACACATTCGCCGGACGACGGACATGTAGGCCCGACCTTGAGGTCGGGCTTGTACGGCTGGTCTCGTGATAGACTACGCTCGATAATCGATTATTGTGCGATACCAAATCAGCACGAGCGTCAGACGTATGGAACCGAAGACTGTCATGGCGAACCGACCCGGCACTCTGCGACCCCCCGCGGCAAACGAGGACTACCTCCTGCGTCGCGGCATCCTCGAGCTGCTCGCGATCAAGGACTCGGACGTTCGCGTGTCGAGCCTCGAACAGTGCCGGGATGCGGTCGACAAGAGCCTACATGCCGGAGGCGCCTTCTCGGCCACCATTCCGCTCGTCGCCCTGTACTACGGCGGGTTCATGAACCTGGACATCGTCAATCCGACGCGGCGCGGGCAAGACCTGTTCGTGCTGAGCAAGGGGCACGCCGTGGCCGCCCTAGCGGCGATCTACGCCGAGTTGGGCTACTTCGACCGTTCGGTCCTACAGAAATCGCGCTCCTACACGAGCATCCTGAATGGCCACCCCGGGCCGGTTCTCCCCGGGATCCATCTGGCCACCGGTCCGATGGGACAGGGCTTGTCGGTGGCACAGGGGTTTGCGATCGTGGGACGCTCGGCGCCGCGCTTCGATACCTACTGCTTGTGCGGTGATGGCGAGATGCAGGAGGGCCCGATCTGGGAAGCGGTCATGTACGCCGGCCAGAAGCATCTGGACAATCTGTGCGTGCTCATCGACCGCAACAACGGCCAGCTCGACATCGCGAGCCGCATGGTGTTTCCGATGCCGGCGCTCGAATCAGTGTTTGCCGCGTTCGATTGGGAAGTGCACAGCGTCGACGCGACGCAATACGATGGGGTCTATTCGGCGCTCGAGAAGTTTCGGTACGGTCCGCGCACCGGCAAGCCGACGGTCATCGTCTGCCATTGCTCGAAAGGGGAGGGGGCGCTGTCCGACTTCCTGAACAAGCACAAGGTCACCGTTCCCGATGACGTGCTCGAGCAGGAGATGGGCTTGCAGTCCGCTCGACGCCGCGAGCGTGTCGACGAGCTCGACCGATTCATGCAGGATCTCAGTGACCATCCCGGCGGCGGCTCAATCCAGGAGGGGCTGCTGACGATGGCCCGGCAGATGCATCTCGAGGTCGCCCGGGGCCCGTCCGGTGAGCTGTTGCTGCCAGCCGTGGTTGGACCGGTTCAGACGGTGCGCGCGCCGCGACGCGAGAAGAAGGTCACCTACGATGCAGACCTCCTGCCTCGCCTCGATCGCACGAAGGCGTACGCGAGCGGCGAGATTGTCACCCGCGCCATGAAGGTCTTCGCGCGCGACCGGGCGGTGGTGTCGATCGATGCGGACCTCGCCACGACCAGCGGCCTGGAGGCGGGAGTGGCGGCCGTGGACCAGCACCGTGCGCTGAATGTAGGCGTAGCGGAGGCCAACATGGCGGGCATTGGCGAGGCCTTCGCGGCGTTGGGCCATCAGACGTGGATCAGCACCTTTTGTCCGTTCTTCGACTGGAAGGTGCTGCGGCGCATCGCCGTGGGCTACCAGGAGCGCCTGGAGGCGATCGAAGCGCCGGACGGCTGGTTGAGCGAGGGACACGGCCTGGACCTCACGATGCTCGCGACGGCCGCGAACTTCGAGACCCGCACCAACGGCGCGACACACATGGGCAACGACGATTGCACGATCTTCGATGGTCTCGGCCACCTGAAGATTGTCGATGTGTCCTGTCCACAGCAGATGCTCGCCCTCATGAAATGGACCATGGAGGGCAGCCGCGGGCTTCTCTATGTGCGGGTGATGCGCACCGCGTCCGCGGTGCTCTACGACGGCGACTACACGTTCGAGCTCGGCAAGGGCTACGTGCTACGCGAGAGCCCGGCCGATGCGGCCGTGATCGTCAGCAGCGGTCGTGGCGTCCATGAAGCGCTGGCCGCCGCCGCCGAATGCGCCAGCCACGGCCTGGAGGTCGGCGTGGTCGACATGCCGTCGATAGACGAGGACTTGCTGATCCGGTTGTGTGAGTCGGGCACGCTGGTGTGCGTCGCAGAGCAAAACAACGGCTACATCTTCCAGAACTTGCTGAAGGTGCTGTACCGCCGCGGTAAGGACAGAGGGACGAGCCTCGAACGCGTCGTGGCAATCAATACCCTGGACAGCGAGGGGCGGCCACGCTTCATTCATTCTGGAACCTATGAGGAGCTGATCCGAGCCTTCGGCCTCGCCCCGTCGCAGATCGCCGAAGTGGTCCACCATCACGTGGGAGAACATCGACATGAGCGTGCCTACACGACACGAAGCTGACGCGGAGGAGCTCGACTTGCCGGGTCGGCGCCTCCGTTGGCTGGTGTCGGACGACAGCTTGAGCGCCGAACACTGTTCCGTGTGTGTGATCCGCGTCGCTCCGGGGGAGAAGGTCAGACCTGCGCATTCTCATCCCAACGGAGAAGAAGTCATCTACATCATTCGTGGCTCGGGACGCGTGCTCGTGGACGGCGAAGTGCAGACAGTGGCGGCCGGAACCGCAGTGCTGTTTCCCCGAGGCGCCGTCCACATGCTCCACAACACGGCCAGCGAAGAGATGAAGGTCGTCTGCTTCTTTGCCCCGGCCACGAATCTGGACAACTACCAGCTCCACGAAGGTGTGGACTTTCCCGACTGAAGGAGTGGACGATGAGAGCTGATCTCTACGCGCTGACGATATTTCTCGGAGTTGTGCTGGCCGTTCACCTGGCGATGAACGGCAAGGTCGGCAGCGTGCTGGACAACGCCAGGGTCGGGAACGCGCTCTTCTGGTGCATCGGTGCGGTCGGTGCGGTGGTCATCGGGCTCACGGGCTGGCATGCGGACGCTTTGAGCGGACTGAAGAACGTCAATCCCCTCCTGCTGACCGCCGGCCTCATGGGCGCCTGCCTCGTGTTTGGCATTGCCTGGCTCATTCCTCAGATCGGCGCCGGACCGGTGATGATCATGCTGCTGGCCGGCCAGATCCTCGGCGGGATGCTCCTCTCGCACTTCGGTTGGCTCGGCTCACCCGTGCGGCCGGTGACGATGACGAACCTCGTCGGCGCGCTGGCGATGTTGGGCGGTGTCCTCCTGGCAACACGTTGAAGCCATGGATCGACGCTTGCGAGAGACCACATCGTCCAAGTCGAATCAGAATGAGGAAGGCTTGCCTGAACCCGTCGAGGCCACTGTTTCGCGCCAGTGCACCATGGGCAGACCTGGAACCGGAGACCGAAAGTACGGTATGCGCGTGCCTTTCAGGGAGCCGATGTACACCGTTTGCAGATCACGGCCGCCGAATGTGACGCTCGCCATCCACGGTGCGATTCCTCGGCCGGTGGCAAACAAGACGTCTTCGTTGACGTGATTTCGCAAGAAGGCGCGCTCCAGGGCATCGATTTGTTGCGGATCCCCTTCGTCCAGCAGGATCCGCAAATCTCCCTGGGGCGTGAGGACGAAGAGCTTGTCGGAGTAGACGAGGGTTCCCCAAAGATTGCCGTAGCTATCGAAGGCGATGCCATCCGGCCACGCACCTTTCCCTAGGTTGCTCGGGCCAAAGATCTCCCGCCCCCTCACGGTACCCTTCTCATCGATCCGCAAGCGGCTGATGCACCCTCCTGTGGTCTCGACCACATAGAGGAGCTCTTCCTTCTCATCGAAGCGGATCTCATTGGTGAAGCGGAACCCGTCGGCCACGATGTGGAAGCCACCGTGGTCATACCGAGCCAGATATCCATCCGCCAAGTCGGTCCGTAGCGCGTGCATCCAATTCGTGACACGCGTGGAGACCGTTACCCAAATCCGGTCTCGCGAGTCCCGCAGGACGAAGTTGACCTTCCCGATCGGTTGACCGTCGATGCGGTCCGCCACGACCCTCGACGTGCCATCTCTAGACATCACTTCTAGACAGTCGGTCCCAAAGTTCGAGATCAAGAAGTCGCCGTCTCGGTTGAACGCCAGGCCGTTCGGCAACGTGCCTTCCAGGTAACGCGCCGCCTCGCTGCCGGCATTCGCGAAGTGCGCCGACCGCTTCTGGGTGATGATCTCCTGGTGACCGTTGGCGCCGAGCTTGACGATGCCTCCGCGAGCGTCGGCCACCCACAACGTGCCATCGCGCTCGGCCAGAATGCATTCGGGACGCTGGAGCTCATCGCCAATATACCGAATGGTGCTCTTGTCGACGCCAAAATCGAGGATCGGGTTCGGTTTCGGTTTCATACACGACAGGGCGCACTTTGCTCGTCAAGAGATGCCGAAGCGACATCACAGGGAGGCGACAATATCCTCGGCCTGGCTCCAGCGATCTATGGGCAACATCTCGCTCGTCGTCCGCGCTGTGGACCGGGCACTCGGCGTTCAGCCGCCGGAACCGGGTTTGGTGATGCAAAAGGGACCACGGCCGCGATGAGCTGGCCTGGTGCTACCGTCCTTCGGAATTGTGGCCAGCACGGGATGTGTGCCAGCGCGTGCCAGAGGCACGCATGTCGCGTCCCGCTAGTGTCGTGTCTCAAAGGTTCGTTCGCAAAATCGCTTGACCTTGTCGAGGATCGCGTCGGCG
>WHTT01000130.1 GCA_009377605.1 Luteitalea sp. | reverse complement strand
CGCAGCGCTCGAGGGGCCATCCGAGCCGCCAACGCCTTCGCCGAAGGCCAGACAGCTGCCAATGAATGGGATTCGTGCCTCGGGGCGGCGCGCACAGCGCGGCGCCACGGCGCCCGAGGAGGCCACCCGAGCCGCCAACGCCTTCGCCGAAGGCGAAGGCGTGGCGGTGAGGGAGGGATTCGAACCCTCGATAGAGGTTTAAGCCCCTATAACGGTTTAGCAAACCGCCGCCTTCAGCCGCTCGGCCACCTCACCGTGCGTGGATTTCCTAAGGATTTTGCGAATTGGCTTCGCCGGAAACGGTGACTGCCGGGCTAGTGTGCCCCAAGCCGACGTGCAGCATCCCGCAGGTCTCCATCGCTGACGACATTATAACGATAGAAAACGCTGCGCGTCTTATGGCCGCTCATTTTCATGGCCACGCGCTCCGGAATACCGGCGCGGACCATGTTGCGGATGGGCCGTCCGCCGGAAGTCGTGCGGAATGCTGCCGGGGCACCCCGCGGCAGTTCTCGCCCGCCGCCACGCCTGGTGGAAGCCTCCTTCCGAGATGCGCTGGCCGGAGCTCTCAGGCCAGCAGACTGGTTCCCAGCGCGGTCACGGCGAGACCGCTGAGCACAACGAGCGCCACTGCGCGCGTCACATCCGTCGATGAGCCGAGAGTCGGGTCCGCGGCATCGCCAATCCAGATGTCGGTGACCTGCACGCCGTTCAGCCAGATGGGCCCTACGATCCGGCGCTCGAGTGCACCAGCCGTGGCGGCTTCGCTCCAACCGGCGTTGGGACCAAGCAGGAGCCCGTGTTGCCGAAGGCCAACGGTCCACGCCTTGCGGCCGGAGAATCCGGGCAGCACCGCTGCAACAGCGCTGATGACGACCCACGTGATCCTCGCCGGCAGATAGTTCAGCACGTCATCGAGTCTTGCGCCGCACCAGCCGAAGCGTAAGTAGCGCGACGTCTTGTAGCCGACCATTGAGTCCATCGTGCTGACGACCTTGAACAGGACGACAGCTGGCAGGCCCGCCAAGACGTACCAAAACACCGGGCTGACGAAACCGTCGGTTAGACTCTCGCTGAGACTTTCGACGGCTGCCCGCCTGCATGCGGCGGAGTCCATGCGGTCCGTGTCGCGCCCGACCAGCGCGCTCACCGCCCGGCGCGCGCCAGCGAGATCGTCGTGACGAACGGCGGATTCGATCCGCCAGACGTGGCGCAGCAGATCGCCGAGGGCGAGCAGTGCGTACAGCATCAGGGCGTGAACGACCCAGGCAAGGGTCAGCGAAACAACGTCGGCGGTCCAGGTAAGCGCCACGACTGCCGTGAGCGTCACGGACGCGAGCACGGCAAAGAGCAGGATGCCTCCGCCGTATCCGTCGAAGCCCATGACTCGCAGACGATGCTCGAGACTTGTCAGCAGCCGGCCGATGAGACGTACCGGATGCCACGCGTAGACCGGGTCGCCGAAGGCGAGGTCAGCGACGACGGCGACGACCAGCAGGAGCGGATCCGGCGCGAGCGGTCGCCACCAGTCAGTCACCAGTTCGCCACTTCTCTGACCATCCCAAGGCCAGGGCCCTCAGCACGAGCGCTGTGACATCGCCGTCGGCATACGGACGCAAGGTCGCACGAAACTCTGGCCAGCGGTGCGCCTGCGCGGACAGATTCGCCGCAAGGCCGGCCGCTTGCTGCACCATAGCGTCAGCGGCGACAGACGCCGGAATCGTACCGTACCGGACGCGATCGCAGACCGTGGCGAGGGCATGTGCCGCAGCGCCAACCAGCGGCTCGTAGAACGCGGCCTTGCTGTTCTTCTTCAGGAGCTCGAGCTCGCCTTCGCTCATCAACGAGCCGATCTCGTCGAAGAGCGTCGCCTCTCGCACCCCAAATCGTCCGAGCGCGTGAAACAGACCCCGCGTGTAGCTCGCCTCCAGCCCGTTCTGCCATCGAAGCGCCTCGATCGTCGCCTCCCTCGTCGCCCGGCCGATGATCTCGCCCAGCTTCAGGTGCGGGCTCGCAGAGGTGAGGGCCTTGCCGCCGTCCGCGGGCGAGGCAATGCAGTACTGGTCTGTGCCTGTGCCGGTCGCGAGATCGATGTGCCGCTTGCTGGGCACGGCCAGCCGCTGCAGTGCCGCAGTCTTGCCCTCGGTCATCGTGACGACGGCGCGCGCCAGCGCGCCAGGCGTCAACGGGTGACTGGTCAAGAGCATGGTGTTGATCGTGCCGGTGTGGGCTACCACCTTCTGCATGCCTGTGTCGGTCTCGCGCCACGTGGCCGGTTCTCCCGCGGCAGTGGCGTTGCCCTCGACACCGGCGGTGACCGCCGCCGTCACGGCGACGTCGCCATCGACCTCACGAACGATCGCCACGTAGTTCATGCTCGCCGCAGTGGCCATAACCGCAGTGCAGTCGGCAGGCACGCCGACTTCGTCGCACACGTGATCATGGTACCCGTCGGAGCCAGCATCCGTGATGACCTTGTGCCGGTCGTGATGGGCGGCGCCCTCACAGCTTTGGTGGTTGACGAGCCAGCGCACGTGCGTCGTCCACCCGCCTTGGCGCGCCGAGGTGCTCACGACATGATGCGCGCCCTTCAGATCGGCGACGAGATACCGTCCCGCCCGGCGCAGGCCGAACGATGGTTCGTCGAGCAGTCGTTCCCAGTTCATGCGATGAACTCCGCCAATATCAGTCAAAGCCCAGACGATCGAGCTGGCGCCCGTGCTGCGCGAACCACGCCGCGAGCCGCTGGTAATGGTCTACCTTTGCAGAGGCCGGCGGTGCCACGCCAAAGACCTCTGCGCACACGGCGGCGCTCTCAAACGCCCCGTGCAGGTAGGTACCCATCACCCCATCGCGGCAGAGACCGTCGGTCTCACCGTCGTCGAGCGTCGCGAACGGGGCCCGAGCTGCGCCGCTTTCCACTGATGCCACACCGACGTGGATCTCATAGCCGCCGAACGTCACGCCCCCGGCGGTCACCGCGCGAACGGCCCGAGTACGCTTCTCCCGCGTCAGGGTCGTGGTGACCGGCAGCAGGCCCAGCCCTTCGACGGACGCCGTGTCAGATTCCACGCCGGTCGGATCGGCCACGTGGCGCCCGAGCATCTGGAAACCGCCGCAGATGCCCAGCACCGACGTGCCCGAGCGGTGCTGCGCCACGATCCAGTCCGCCAGACCGACGGCGCGGAGCCAGGCCAGATCTGCCATGGTGCTCTTGCTACCGGGCAGGATGATGAAGTCGTACCGTCCCGGTGGCGGCGCCGCGATCCAGTCCGCCCACGTGAGCAGGCGGAAGTCGGTGGCATTCGAGAGGTGCGGCAGCCGCACGATTGCCAGGCGCGCGCCGGCCGGCGGCGCAGTGCGGGGGCGTGTCTCGAGCGCCAAGCTGTCCTCGGCATCCAGGTACACGTCCCCCACGTGCGGAAACACGCCGAAACAGTGCGAATCCGTGTGCTCCTCCAGGATGCGGACGCCCTCGTCGAAGAGCGCCAGATCACCGCGGAACTTGTTGATCGCGAAGCCGCGAAACAAGGCGCGCTCGTCTGACGTCAGCAGGTGTGCCGTGCCGATCACGGATCCGAACACGCCGCCCCGCTCGATGTCGGCCACGAGGATCCACGGTGCCCGGACGCTGGTGACCAGACCGAGGTTAACCAGATCGTGCTGTCGAAGGTTCAGCTCCGTCACGCTGCCCGCACCCTCGATGACAATGGCGTCGAAACGGCTCGCGAGGTCGGCATACGCGGCGAGCACTATCGGCCGCAGCTCCGCCGCGCGGGCATAGTACTCCCGCGGCGAGACGGTCTTCCACACGCGGCCATTCACGACGACCTGACTGCGCCCGTTCCCGGCTGGTTTCAGCAGGATCGGGTTCATCGCAGGCTCCGGCTCGAGGCCGCATGCTTCGGCCTGCGCGACCTGCGCCCGTCCAATCTCTCCTCCCGCCCGGCAGGGGTAGGAGTTGTTCGACATGTTCTGCGCCTTGAACGGCGCCACCGAGATGCCTCGTCCTCGCAACCAGGCGCAGATGGCGGTGGTCATCCAGCTCTTGCCGGCGTTGGACGAGGTGCCGCCGATGAAGAGGCTTCTCGCCTTACCCACATCGGACCTCCCGAATGAGACGCACGACTGCAGCCTGGTCCAGGTCGGCCAGCCGCAGACAGGTTGCGCGCATCGCGACGGCGAGCTTCTTTGGACGTCCGGTAAGACGCCGCTCGTCTTCGGTGTCGATGACCAGCGCCAGAGTGTTCAGCTCGGCGGCGGCGGCGAGCGCATCGCCCCATGCATCGTCGCTTCGCCGGGGCACGTTGGCGTGGCCGTCGGTGACCAGCACGACCACCGACTGGTCCGTTACGTAGCCGGCCGCTAATTCCAGCGCATGCGCCAGCGGTGTGCGCCCCCCGGTTGGCAGGTACGCAAGCGCCCGGTCCGCTTCGGCGTGGGAAGAGGTCGGCTCGACGAGCACCTGCGCGGCCGCTCCGCGGCACGCGATGACGACGACTTCGTCATGTCGGCCGTGGGACGCCTCCAGAAGACTGCTCACCGCACCTTTCACCAGACGCATGCGTTGTCGAACCGCATGGGAGCCACTGGAGTCCACGATGACGATGAACCGGGTGGACGCGCGCGGCTGCCGCACTCGCTCGTGGAGATCTTCGGGGCGGAGATGCACGGCTCCTGTATGCGTGACGGTATGCAACAGCGTTGGCCGCAGGTCGAGCTCTCTCGGCGCAGCGGTGCGGCGGCTGGCAATGACGGGACCGGCAGCGGCGACACCTGACGCGCCGAGCGAACTGGCGGCGCGGCTTCCGTGGCGTTCGACCACCAATCGTGGACTCTCCATCGGCGCGCCCTCGAACACCCGTTCAGCGGAGGAGGGATCGCCCTTGGAGTCTTCGTCGTCACCGTCGTCACGTCTCGAGTCTGGTAACGGCGAAGGCGACGGGGACTGCGGCGGCCGAGGCTTCCCGTCCATTCGATGGGCCAGGGCGAGTGGGAGCACCGCCTCGACATGAGGCACCGTGACGTGGTCAGAACCGTCGAGCGCGGCGTACGCGCGGCTCGCTCGCACGACCGCAAGATCTGCGCGCAACGATCGTACCTCGTGTTCCGCGACACGCGCCGAGACGTGCTCCAGGAGCTCGCGTGATAGGTTCACATCAGCGACGCGCGCCCTGGCAGCGGTAAGCTTCGCTGAGAGGGCTTCTTGCACCTGCGCACACGCGCGGGTGAACGCTTCAGGGTCGCGGTCGTGGGCCAGCCGCCTCTCCAAGATTTCGCACCTGATGGCCGGCTCGGACGGCGCCTCGACGTTCACGGCGAGGGCGAACCTGTCGAGCAACTGCGGGCGCAGGGCGCCTTCCTCCGGATTCATCGATCCGAGCAGCACGAAGTCGGCGCTTTGAGACGCACTGAAGCCCTCACGCTCGACGATATGCACACCGCTTGCGACCGCGTCGAGCAGCGCATCGGCAAGGTGGTCGGGTAGCAAGTTCACTTCGTCGACGTACAGGACGCCGCCGTTGGCCTCTGCGAGCAAGCCCAGCTTCAACGATGGTTCGCCCTTGAGCGCCTTCTCGACATCGAGGCCGCCCAGGAGACGATCCTCAGTGGCTCCAATCGGCAGCGTGATGAACGGCGCATGCGCTTCCAGCAGATCGGCCAGGCCCCGAGCAGCCGTGCTCTTGCCCGCCCCCTTGTCGCCCCGAACGACCACGCTCAGCCGCCGATCGATGGCGGCCAGCTGCAGCGCCAGTTTCAGCGTGTCGAGGCCCACCAGCGCGGTGAACGGAAACTGTGGAGCGCTCATGAACGCACGCGCACGCGCTCTCCGCGTGCCTCCACGAAGCTCTCTGCCTTCAGGCGCACGTCTTGCAGCGCGGCCAGCGTCTCTGGCGCGGCGTTCTCCCACAGACCGCGATCGGCAGCCTCGAGGAGCCGGTCGGCGATCGCGTGCAGCGCCCAGGGATTCGACTGTTCGAGAAACTCCTGCATCTCAGGAGAAAGTGCATACTCGGCCGCGAGTCCCTCGTAGACCAGATCCGGTGCCACGTGCGCGGTCGCGTCGAAGCCGAAGACGTAGTCGACGGTCGCCGCCAGTTCGAGGCCGCCCTTGTAGCCGTGACGACGAATGCTCTCGAGCCACTTCGGATTGACCACGCGCGATCGGTAGACGCGCAGCGCCTCCTCGCGCAGGTCGCGTACCTTCGCTGCGTCAGGTCGAGAGCTGTCGCCAACGTACATCTTTGGCTGACGCCCGGTCAGCGATCGCACGGAGGCGATCATGCCGCCGTGGAACTGATAGTAGTCGTCCGAGTCGAAGATGTCGTGCTCGCGGTTGTCCTGGTTATGGACGGCCACCTCGATGGCGCGCAGGCGCTCCGTGAACACGTCGCGCGCGTCCACGCCCTCCGCACCGCGGCCGTACGCATAGCCGCCCCACTCGACGAAGACCGTCGCGAAATCCTGGTCGCTCTGCCAGTGGCGGGTGTCGACGAGCTGCTGGATACCCGCGCCATACGTGCCCGGTTTGGCGCCAAAGATGCGATAGCGGGCACGCGCCTCCACCTCGTCCAACGCCGCATCCGACGGACGCGCCAGCTCCTCGAGGTAGTGCTTGCGTGGATAGTTCTGATCGGCAGGCTCGTCGAGGCCGACAACCAGCTCGACCGCGTGATCGACCAGCGTGATGAGATGCGGAAAGGCGTCGCGGAAGAACCCGCTGATGCGCAGCGTGACGTCGATACGCGGCCGTCCGAGGCGGTCGAGCGGGATGACCGCCAGATCCCGGATTCGCCGTGACTGCGGATCCCACACCGGCTCCACACCCAGCAGCGCCAGCACCTCGGCAACATCGTCCCCCTGTGTTCGCATCTGTGCGGTGCCCCAAGCGCCTATGCCGATCATCGCCGGGTAGCGGCCTTCTTCGGCGAGGTGGCGCGCCAGGACTTCGCGGGCCAGTTGCTCTCCGACGCACCACCCGGCCTGCGACGGCACCGCGCGCGGGTCCACCGCGAAGAAGTTTCGGCCGGTCGGCAGGATATGCGCCATGCCGCGCGTGGGCGCGCCGGCCGGGCCGGGAGGCACATACCGGCCAGCCAGTGCGTCCAGCACGTGGTCCACTTCGTCGGTGACCTGCTCCAGCGCCGGCACGAGCGTGCGGCATGCAAAGCCCAGGCACTGGCTGACCGTGGCGTCCAGACGTCCCAGGCGTCGTGTGACGAGCGGCTCGATCGAGCGTTCGTCGAAGCCGGTCTCTTCCAACTCGATGAACAGATCTCGCGCCAGCGCTTCGAGGCGCTCGATCGCATCGGCATGGGCGACGCACATCGTGCCGTCCACGTCGCGCGTCACGTCGAAGCGTGCACCGGGTGCGGCGAGCAGCGTCTGGAGGTCGACGTCGAACGCCCGCGCGAGAGCCGCCTGCAATCCATGCACGGCACCGTTCGGCAAACGTGTGAGCGCGCGCAAGGTGTCCGGCAGCACGGGCATGGCGCCGAGGACGTGCAGGCCGTCACGGATTTGCGCCGTGCCGAGCTCGCAGAGATAGCCGTCGATGTCCTCGATCAGATGCGCGACATCGTTGCCGCACATCTCGGCTAACGTCACCGGCACGCCTTCAGGCGTCAGCTCATCGTCCCACTCATGCGTGTGATCACCATGATCCCGCGCAAGCATGGTGCGCAGATCGAGGTCGGCCTGCAACTGCGCCTCCTGGATCAACTCCCAGATCTGCTGCTGAATGATCGGTAGCCGTGTCGCGTCCAGCTTTTCGGCTGCGTAGTACTCGTTGACGAGATCGTTGAGCGCGGCCAACGGTCCGTAGGTGTCCGCGGACGTCATTGGCGGCATCAGATGGTCCACGATGACGGCATGCGCACGGCGCTTGGCCTGGCTGCCCTCGCCGGGGTCGTTCACGATGAACGGATAGACGAGCGGTAGATCGCCGAGCAGCGCATCGGGATAGCACTCGTTCGACAGGCCAACGCCCTTCCCAGGCAACCATTCGAGTGTGCCGTGCTTGCCGACGTGGACGATGGCATCGGCAGCCCATCCACCATCTGCGGTCGGTGTCGCCAGCCAGCGATAGAACGCCGCGTAGTGATGCGTCGGCGGCAGGTCGGGCGTGTGATAGATCGCGTCCGGGTTCATGCCGTATCCGCGGGGCGGCTGCAGCGCCACGACCGCGTTGCCGAACGTCATCGCGGCAAAAAGATAGTCACGATCGTCGGTCCAGGGCTCTTTGGTCAGGAGGTGGGTAGTACTTGCGGCCTTTGATGCGATCTTCTTGTCGACGCGCCGGTCCGGGCTGCGCAGCGTGTCCCCGCGCTCAGTTGGTGTGCCCCACCACTCCTCCATGCGTTTGCGGGACGTCGCTGGCAGCGTCGCGAACGCCGCGCGATAGCGGGATCGGGAGAATCGCTCGGCGACTCCCGGATCGAGTGGATGGTCCTCGTCGTAGCTGCCACGCGCGAGCAAGCCCGCCATCAACGCATCGCTCGTGTCGGGCGGGCCATCGATCGCATAGCCGTCACGGCGCATCGCTCGCAACAACGTGAGCAGGCTGGCCGGCGCATCGAGCCCAACGGCATTGCCGACCTGCGATGCCTTGGAGGACGAGTTCGTGAGGACGAAGGCGACGCGCATCTCCCCGCGCGGAAGCTGGCGCAGACGCACGAGCCGGCTCGTCAGACCCGCCACGCGACTTGCGCGCTCCTGATGCGGCGCGTAGAGACCGGGTGCATCGTCGGATCGATCCTTGAACGAGACCGGCGGTGCGATGATGCGGCCGTCGAGCTCGGGGATCGCAACATTGATTGCCGTGTCGAGCGCCGTCAGACCGCGACGGGACACCTCCCAGGCTTCGCGGGGCATCCCACTCGTGACCGCCTGCACGACGGGCACGTCGATCCGTTCGAAGATCGACGAGTCGCCTTCGCCGCCGGCATCACCCAGAGCGAACGAAAGCGTGGAGATCACAACGTCCGCCCGGCCCATGATCAGACGCAATGCGGCAGGCACGCCGTCCGCCTCGCGCGCCCGCAGGCTCGACGTGAAAATCGCGAGGGCATTGATGCCGTGCTGGTCGAGCACGTCGATGAGCTCATCGATGAAGGCGAGGTTGCCGCTCAGGGCATGCGCGCGGTAGAAGAGAATGGCTGCCGTCGGCTTCGCCGGATCTCGCCGCTGCTCCCAATCGTCGATCGTGGCGTGCTCGACATCGGGCAGATACACGCCGTGCTCCGGCACGTCGAGTGGCGGCGCGCTGCCGTGGCCGGTGAGAAGCAGCCGGTCTGCCAGAAACTTCAGGCACTCACCGAGGTTGTGCTCGCCACCGAGGGTCAGGTACGTGCGGACGGCTTCGACCACGTCCAGGCTCACGGTGCTGGCGCGGGCGAAGTCGGCCCTCGGCTCGCCCGTGCCGCTCACGACCACCAGCGGCGTCGACCGTTCAACCGCCCACGCGCGCAACCGATCGAAGCCGGGCAGGCTGTCCAGCTCACCGTGCAGTCGTACGACGAGGACGCGCGCGCCCGCCAGCGTTCCTTCCAGCAGCAGCGAGAGCTGTTCGTCTGTCTGGAGTCGAACGAGCGACACCCCCACGCCCTCCAGGTCTTCTGGAAGCGTGCCGTTGACCCGCTTCAGCGCCAGCAGATCGGTGTCGGCGTGCGACAGCAAGGCAAGCCGATATCGCGTCGATGCACTGGACAATGGGGCCAGTGCAGGCGTCTCCGTCCGAGGCCGCACGTCCCAGTCGTAGAAGTTGAAGACGTATTCCGTCAGCTCGGACGAGGGGGTCACGAACCGATCGGCGCGCACCATCGTCTCGATGTAGTCGTAGATGAGCCGCACGTGCCATGGCGTGTTCACGGAGTGGAACCACACCGAACGGCCGTCGAACACGAGACTGGCGACGTTGGCGAGGGCGCACGGCCCGAGGCATCCCGCCTTCGTCAGATGCACGACATTCCGCAGCTTGCGACGCAGCCATTCGTCCTTGAACGTGTCGACCGGCACGGCCGCGTAGCCCCGCTCTGTGCGGCCGCAACAGCACCCGGTGAAGCAATACGACAGATGCGCGCGTCGCTGGACGACATTGATCGCGCGGCCGTCGGCCCGGATCACGCGCGCCCGAAACATCTCGGTCATCGTGTCCCTCCGCGCCGGACGACCCATATCAGGTGAGGGCCACCGATGAAGGCGGTGATAGCGCCGGCCGGAATCTCGGCGGGCGCGAGCAATACGCGTCCCAGCGCATCGCAGGAAGCCAGGAGGACGCCGCCGAGCAGAAACGCGCACGGCATCAGCAATCGATCGTCGCCACCGAGGCGCGCTCGGAGCAGGTGCGGCACCACCAGGCCCACGAAACCGATCGGCCCTGTCAGCGCTACGGTGGCCGCCGCGAGGATCGAGCCCGCGACGTACCCCTGAAAGAGCGCCCGCCGCACGTGCGCGCCGCGCGTCGCCGCCCACGCCTCTCCGACAGCGAGCAGGTTCCACTGACGTCCCTGCCGGATGATGACCAGGCCGATCGCGACAACGGTGGCCACATAGATCAGGAGAGTTGAACGCTCGATCGCATCGAGACCGCCGATCAGCCAACGCGAAATCGCAAACGATTGAGACATCCCGGTCAGGCCATGGACCAACAGAATGAGGGCGGCGCACACACTGTTGATGGCGATGCCGGCCAGCAGGAGGCTGGAAGAAGAGAGCTGCCCGCCACGGGTCGCGGCTCCCATCACCACGAACAAGATGAGTCCCGCACCGACGAGTGCGCCCGCCCAGATACCGACAACGCCGGCCACCGTGTGCCAATCGAACGCGATGGCGATCACAGCACCCAGGGATGCACCGGTCGAGACGCCCAACGTATAGGGTGTCGCGAGTGCATCCCGCAGCATGGACTGGAAGAGGCTCCCAGCGAGCGCCAGCGCGCCCCCTGCGAGCAGCCCGAGCAGCGTACGTGAGAGCCGCAGGTTGGTGACGATCGACCAGTCCGGCTCCTGCCTCTGCCACACGCGGCTCCAGTCCAGCCCGCTTGGTCCAACGAGTGGCAGAAGCAGGCCCGCGGCCGCAAAGAGTAGCGCCGAGCCGCCGAGCCAGCGCGCCACGGATCGCTGTTCCGTCGCCATCACCGGTATCGCACCCACGGACGCGACCCTCCATGCTCCACGGTCAGTCGCTGGGAGAACACGTGCAGCCACGCAGGGTCGTCGAGCGCGGTCTCGGTCGCGAGGTCCCGAGCCACGCCCCGCTCGGCCAACACGATCAACCTGGTACAGAAGGTCAGCGCGAGATTCATGTCGTGCGTGACCGCCACGCAGGCGACGCCGCGTTCAGCTTCGGCGCGCAGCACGCTGAAACAGTGCAGCTGCTGGTCGACGTCGAGAAACGTGGCAGGCTCATCCAGCAGCAGGACACGGGCTCGCTGCGCCAGGCACGCCGCCAGGAAGACTCGCTGGCGCTCACCGCCGCTCAGCGTGGCCAGGCTCCGTCGTCGCAGCTCGAGGCAATCGCACCGCTGCATCGCCTCGTGGGCGATTTGGCGATCCTCGTCTGACTCGAACCAGCGCGTGGCGTGGACGTAACGACCCATCAGGACGAGCGCCTCGGCCTGCACCGAGAAATCGGCACGCAGGCTCTGCGGCAGGTGCGCGAGCAGCCGCGCTCGCTCGAGCGCCGTCCATTCGTCCAACGGACGCTCCGCCAAGACCACGGCGCCCTCTGTTGGGGCACGTAAGCCCGCGATGATATCGAGCAGGGTGCTCTTGCCCGCTCCGTTGCGGCCCATGATGGCAACGAACTCGCCGGGCGCGACATCGAACGACACCTGTTCAAGTACCGGCACCGTCGCGGCCCACCATGCCACGTTCCGCACGCGGAGCACGGGCAACGTCATCGCGGCTCGACTCCGTGGAGCCACCGCGCCATGGTCGTCGCAACCTCGACGATGCGCGGGCCGGGCAAGACGAAGGCTTCATCGTGGACCGCGTGCACCGCATGCTCGCGGACCGCTTTCACCAACGTCTGACGCTGCCAGAGACTCTCGGTAATCTGGCGACGGCGGTCGGCGTCTGCCGCCGATTCGCCCATTTCACCGACATCGACGATCACATCGGGAGACAGACCGATGATCGTCTCCATGGAGATGCGCGGGTACTCGAGCTTCACCGACGCCAGCACGTTCGTACCGCCGGCAATGGCTGCGATATCGTGCAGGTACGAGCCAGGGCCGACGGCGATGATGTCGGTGAGCGTGCCAGTTCGACGGCCGACGACGATGAGGATCTTTCGCCGCGCTCGCCCGGCGACGGAAGCCTTCACGCGGTCGAGTGCCGCGGTCAGGCGAGAGACGAGACGATCCCCTCTTTCGGGCACGCCGGCCGCCGTGCTGATCTGCCGGATCGTCGTAAAGACACTTGACAGAGATCCACGATCGACGACGGCGGTTTTGACCCCGAGCGTTGCGAGCTGAGTGGCCACCGTGTTTGGACCGGCGTGGACGAACACCAGATCCGGCTTCAAGCGCGCGATGGTCTCCGCATCCGGCTTCAGAAACGTGCCCACTTTTGGCAGCGCGGCGACGGCCGGCGGATAGCGGCAATACGTCGACACGCCGACCACGCGATCGCCGAGCTCCAGCGCAAAGAGCGTTTCGGTGATGCTCGGCGAGGTCGAGACGATGCGCGAAGGGACCGCCTGCGGCTGCGATCGACCCGCCGTGCTCGCGAGTAGCGCGACGAGGATGATCAGCAGGCCGCGGCAAGGGCTTCTCATGTCACACGGCCTCAGGCAGCGGACGCTGTGCCATCGCTTCCAAGTCCTCGGGCATGGTCAACGCGTGGCAAGGTCTCAGTGTTCATGACAGGGCCTCGTTGTCGCTACCACGCGCGGGAAAATCGATTGCCTGCCTTGCCGGTCACGTCGCGCAGCGATCCGCTGACACCCG